>JAYSQG010000412.1:0-5837 GCA_043721685.1 Saprospiraceae bacterium
AATGGTAACACAACCAACAGCCATTGTTTTTGGCACCCCCTCAGTAACGAACGTTAGTTGCAATGGTGGTAGCAATGGCAGTGTTGTCGTTTCAGCAACGGGTGGTACAGGTGCGATTTCATACTCGATTACACCCAGTGTTGGTACGCAAAGTGGCGGTAGTTTCAGTGGTTTGACTGCACAGACCTATACATTTACGGCAACAGATGCCAATGGATGTACAAAAACTACGACAGCAACAGTGGGACAACCGACAGCAATTGTCATCACACCGACGATAACCAATGTTCGTTGTTATGGTGATGGCAATGGCGGTATTGCCGTATCTTTTTCTGGAGGTACAGGGGCAATTACCTATACCGTTTCTTCGAATTTTGGTACAAAGAATACAACAAATCCTTATTATGGACTCACTGCGGGCATATATTCTTTCACTGCTACCGATGCGAATGGCTGTCTGAAGACTCAAACAGCTACAGTGACACAACCGCCTGCTCTTATCATAAGACCGAGCATCACAGACGAAAGCTGTATAGGGAACAATGATGGCAAAATCGTTGTAACGGCGTCAGGTGGTACAGGAGCGATTACGTTAGGTCTTTATCCTAGTAACGGTACGCAAAGTCCAACAGGAACATTTACGGGACTACCACCCATATCCTACATGGTCATAGCAAACGATGCGAATAACTGCGAGGTATCAAAATTTGCAACCGTTTCACCGGCTGTGATTGCCTGTGGCACTACAGAATACTCTATTTCCGGCACTGCCCGTACACACAGCAACGTTATGGTCAACAATGTAACCGTTTCGGCTAAGGCTAATAGTCGGATTTTAGCGACGAATGATGTGGTCAATGGTTCATTCAACATGACAATGGCTTCGTCTAACGATGTTCAGATAAGGGCGGTAAAAAACAATGATGACGATGCGGCTTCGGGTGTAACAACATTTGATATTATGAAAGTGAGTCAACACGTCCTCGACATTGAACCCTTGCCGACACCCTATAAGTTAATTGCTGCGGATGTTGACAAATCAGGCGAAATAGATGCCACAGACATTTTGTACATGCGCCGATTTATTTTGAGAGTTATCCCCAATCTTCCTGGCGGAAACTTCCGTTTCATTGACAAAGCTTACAATTTCATCAATCCGACGAATCCATTCGGTGAGGACTTCCCTGAAGTGGTCAATATTGCAACCTTGACGGCTAACAGGACAGCCAATTTCTTGGCGGTAAAATTGGGTGATGTGAACGATTCTTACAATGCTTTGGCGCCTCGTAATGGACGAACATTGACTTTCAATACAAACGACATGGACCTTGTGGCTGGTAATGAATATACTGTTAATATTACTGCTGACAAACTGGAGGTTTCGACATTCCAAGGTACATTCAGTTTCAGTAATGCGGAAGTTAAAACAGTCAAAGGAGGTAATTTGAACAATATGTCAACTGGTAATTTTGGAATATTCACAAATGCCGTAACGACAAGTTGGAATGGCAAGGCTCAAGACAGTGTTGAAGTGATGTCAATTACATTCGTTGCTCATAGATCGGGCAAATTGAGCGAAATGTTGACAGTAAATAGTGCATTGACTCAAGCTGTGGCGAACGATATGGCAGGTAATGAAATGAATGTTAATTTGAAATTCAATACAGGTAAGGTTGTAGGAGGGGAGTTCGCACTTTATCAAAACCAACCCAATCCAGTTGCGAATGAGACCACTATTGGATTCAATTTGCCTAACGAAGCTCAGGCTAATCTAACGATTATGTCAGTGGATGGAAGAGTGATTAAAGTTTTTAATGGTCAGTATAAAGCAGGTTACAATACAATCACTGTGGACAAATCTGACATGAAAGCAAGTGGTGTGTTTTATTATCGTCTTGAAACCGCTGAGCACAGCGCTTCTAAGAAAATGATAATTATTGACTGATCATAGGTGTTTGTGTATTATTTTCGATTTAAAACATAAAAGTACAAAAGAGTATAAACATTGATTATTAATGTTTTATACGCTTTTGTGCTTTTGTGTTTTAGATAAAAAACAACAATGTTTAATCAGGACGTAATTGTCGCGCATCGAATTGGGCATCATTGCTGATAAAGAACAGATATAGTAAAATAAATTTAAATTAAATAAAATACGAAATATTTGGAAATAATACTGTTATGCTGTTATCTTTGGGTGTGAGCATTCAAATATTTGCTCCCCTCAGTATATAAGACGCTTAAAGCTAATTTTTGGAATCGAACGATAATGAAAATAATTTATTAAACTAAATCAAAAGACATCTCTTAAAGGTCATACCGAAAATCTTTCACAACCTTTTTCTTCGAGTTGTGCTAAAGTAAACCGATTCATAAATAATATTAAATTTCTGACTCTGCTCCGGCGGATAGTCACTTCTGTTTAACATGTCTTTTATGTGCTTAACAGAGTATCATACTTTAATTTTTTTTATTTGAAAATTATATTACTAATAAAACCAGTTACATGAAAATCAGTAACACCATGCAATTGAAAATGAGATTCGCCCTCGGCTTGAGTCTCGCTATTTTTTTCCTTTCCTTTTTTGCGTCATGTAGTTCTAACAAGAGCATGGCGATTCATCAAAAAAAAGTACATTCAAGGTCGGCTTCAAACTTTAAAGAAAAGAAAGGTAAGCATGAAGCGGAAGAAGAAAATGAAAAAGCCTTTTGGTCAGAGGAACGTGACCGTTTCGAATTCGACATGCTCAAAGACCCTACGACTGGACAAATTCCGCGCTTCGCACCACAAATGGCAGCAGAAGCTGCGCAAAGGGTGCGAGCAGAAGCTAAAAGTGCTATTGACAACCGCTCTGCGGTGAACATAACGGCTATACCACGCGGTCCCAACAACTTGGGTGGTCGTACACGTGCTATCGGTATTGATAAACGCAATGCGAATATCATACTAGCTGGTAGTGTTAGTTCAGGTGTTTTTCGCACAACAAATGGTGGTGCTTCTTGGACGCGTGTTGCACCGATAGGTCAGATTCATAATGTGACAGCAATTGCACAAGACACTCGTGTTGGACATGAAGATACTTGGTACTATGGGGGTGGGGAACCAATCGGTAATTCAGCTTCATTAGGTTCTTCTTATCGGGGTGTAGGTATTTGGAAATCTCTTGACAATGGTCTTACATGGACGCCTTTAGCCGCTACTCAATCTGTTTTAGAATTATTTGACAGCCCATTTGACTATGTTAATCGCCTTGTAGTTGACCCCTCAAATGGCAATGTGTATGCTGCGGCAGGAAATACTATTCAGCAGTCAACCAATGGGGGCAGTACTTGGACGAATGTCTTAGGCACCTTCACGGGTACTAATTATACGGATATTATTGTGACACCAACAGGCAAACTCTACGCTGGTTTCGATGGCAGAGATGCAATTGCTGGCGTTTGGACATCAACCACAGGTGCATCAGGTTCTTGGACAAAGATTGGCATACCAGGAACAACACCTGGTTGGCATGCCGCAGGTGCCTATGGACGAACTGTTTTGGCTTACGCGCCAAGTAGCCCAAATATTGTTTTCGCTTTGTATTGGAATGGCATAAGCCATACATCTGCAAATCGCGTCGTCGAAGCAAAACTTTTTAAATGGGATCAGACAGCAACAACTTGGGCAGACTTATCCGCTAATTTGCCCGATGAGCCAGGTTATTCGCAGGGCAATGATCCTTTTGCCGTTCAAACGGGTTACGATTTGGTTGTTGCTGTCAAACCGGATGATGCCAATACCGTTTTTGTCGGCGGTACAAATGTCTATCGCTCAACCAGTGGTTTTACCAATACGACTGCCACAACACGTATTGGTGGCTATAATTCGCCTGCGAACTATGCTTTGTATCCCAACCACCATCCTGATATTCATGTTTTGAACTTTGCCACAGGAGACAACAACACATTATATTGTGGTGATGACGGCGGAATCCAAAAAGCCGATATTACGACTCCTACGGTAACATGGACATCGCTCAACAATGACTATATCACTTATCAATACTACCATGCGGATATTTCGCCCGTAAATGGCAGCCCTGTTATTATGGGCGGTGCGCAAGACAATGGGACAACGTCAAACCCTGGTGGCGCAGCTTTTAGTTCAATTTTGGGCGGTGATGGTTGTCAGACAGGTATCATCAGTTACAACAGTGGAGTTGATTTTAATGTCATAGCAGCCACTCAAAACGGTAATCTTGTTCGACTTGATGCACCCAGTAGTGGCTGGAGCATCCGTCCAAGTGGTACAACGGGTAGTATCTTTGTCACGTATTTTCAATTAGATCAAGACAATACCAATCTGCTTTACTATGCGGATAATGTATCTATCTTTAGAACGCGCAATGGGGCTGGTCTTACAGGCTCTACAACCGGCAGCCCCGCAACCGTTTGGCAAAAAATGACCGCTTTAGGTTTAACTGGTAATATTCGCAGCATGGCTTCCTCTCGAAACAACGCCTATGGCGCAGCTTATACGGTTTCCGACCCCAATCGGAAACTGTACGTCGGCACTGAAACTGGGCGGGTTTATCGCCTCAACGACCCTGCTTTTGTCGCTTCAACGACGGCTGCGACACTTATAACGCCTCCAGCCGCAACTCTGGGTGCGGTTTGTTCATCTATTGCCATTAATCCTTTTAATGACAACGAAATTATGGTGACTTATAGCAATTATGGTGTTCAAAGTGTTTTCCATACAATCAATGCCAACAGTTCAACGCCCACTTGGACAGCTGTGGAAGGGCCTGCGGCGGGTCCAGTTGCTTTGGGTTCGGCGCGGTCTTGTATTATCGTATATATTGGCACGACACCGACCTATATAGTCGGTAACTCAACAGGGCTATACGCTACTCAGGTTTTGAATGGAGTATCAACAGTTTGGGAACAAATCGGTTCTAACGAAATTAACTATGCGATATGTTCTTCGATGCGTCTGAGACCTTCGGACAACAGAATTGTTCTCGGTACACATGGCAATGGTATGTTTGAGTTGCAAATGCCGCCAACAGTTATACCTACTGTGAATGCTGTGACGAATAAAATAGTCTGTAAAGGCTCACCAACAACAGCGATTACATTTAGTGGCTCAGTACCCGGCACAACTTTCAGCTGGACAAACAACACACCTGCCATTGGTTTAGCAGCGAGTGGAACGGATGTTATCCCAAGTTTTATACCAACGAGACCGACAAATGACCCTCTGGTAGCGACTATTACGGTTACTCCAAGTGTGGGTATATTGAAAGGAACGCCTATTACGTTTACGATAACCGTTGGAGGGGAAATTGTTTTTGGCACCCCCTCAGTAACAAACGTTAGTTGTAATGGTGGCAGCAATGGCAGTGTTGTCGTATCGGCAACAGGTGGTACAGGTGTTATTACTTACTCGATTTCACCAAGTGTCGGTACGCAAAGCCCAAGCGGCACCTTCAATGGCTTAACCGCCCAAACATATACTTTTACCGCAACAGATGCCAATGGTTGTACAGGCACAACGACAGCAGCAGTTTCACAGCCAACAGCCATCGTTTTCGGCACCCCCTCAGTAACTAACGCTACTTGTAATGGTGGCAGCAATGGCAGTGTTGGAGTATCAGCTACAGGTGGGACAGGAACTATAACCTATTCGATTTCACCGTCAGTTGGAACTCAAAGCCCAAGTGGTACCTTTAATGGTTTGACAGCACAGACATATACATTTACAGCAACAGATTCCAAAGGTTGTACAAAAACAGCCACTGTAACCGTCGGACAACCGACTGCCGTTGTCATTACACCTACGATAACCAATG
>JAYSQG010000413.1:0-1379 GCA_043721685.1 Saprospiraceae bacterium
ACACCGTAGTTGTCATCATCATTAATCGGACCTTCGGGCTGCACAGAACCATAACGATAGGTTGGAGACAACAAGTGCTGTTTGCCTGTCCAGATCGGATTGCCTGTGTAGGTATAACCAGGTCGGCGTTCGATATATGACCAAACGAAATCCCTCAATGTCGTGACATTATTGGGTTTTAAAACCTTTGCGCCTTGGTCTCTGACCCACGATTTGCCTGCATAATAATTTGTTTGCGTCAATTTATTGGTATCATCAGCAATTGTTATGGCGCTCGACCACAGACCCGTTGTATCAAATTTCCAACCTGTTTTGAGAACACGTCCTAAATCGTCGTATTGGGTTGCCAAGTATTTTGGTGTCGTCGCTGCACGCATATTGCCGTCCTGTGTAAGCGTCAAAAGGTCGCGTTTGTCGTAATAAAACTTTTGAACATCAGCCCCCGGCACTTTCTTTTCCACCAAACGATTTTTATTATCGTAGGTGTATTGGAATATCAGGGAATAGGTCACATTACCATTGGCATCCACAGAACCTGGGGGTAGAACGGCGACGAGTTGACCATAATCATCATAGACATTGTAAGTATCTACATTAGCACCACTTAACAACTTGCGTGTCAAGACAACACGACCGAGTTTGTCTTTGAATACCTTGGTAACATGGTTGTTTTCATCAATCATGGTTGTTATAGACAACTGATTTCCGCCATAAGTTGCTGATGATGTGACGACTCCTTCGTTTGGTGCGGTGAAAATACGGATGGCATCAGATGCCCCATTCGTACCGTAACTTGTTGTGACAAAAGTACCATCTACATTCGTTTGTTTTATCGGACGACTGAGGGGGGATGCTTCATAATCTGTTGTAACAGGCGCTACTGTCGTCGTTTCAAACCCCAATGTACTACTTTCAAAAGGTAAAAAACTTTGATATTGTCTGCCGAGTGCATCGTAAGTCATGTAATTTTTTTGCTGCCCACCTGCGGGTGTGTAGTTTTCTTTGACCACTTCAATCGGACGACCGAGACCGTCCATGTACTGTTTTGTACTGGAGAGGGGCGTTACGCCTTTGATTTCGGTTGATGTACCAATATTACTATAATTTATGTTGTTTGCTGTATTTTTATATTGATAGCTGTATGTCGTTTTTGTTTGAAAATCCGTAGCAACATCAGGGTTCACACGGTCTAAAGCAGTTTTCAAACGGGATAACTTGTCATAAGTAAATGTTTTTATCAAACCGTTTTCATCGGTAATCTTGTTGACGAGGCTTGAAGTGCCGTCGTAGGCAAATATCCAATTCAAGCCGCCATAAGACTTAGACAATAATCTTTTTGTCGCATCCCAACCGTAAATTTGAGAGACTGTAAATCCTGC
>JAYSQG010000414.1:0-11955 GCA_043721685.1 Saprospiraceae bacterium
GATGTTTGTGGCAACACAGCAACTTGCATCCAAACCATAACTGTCAATGACAATACGCCGCCGATTATCACAAATTGCCCAACAAACCAAACGGTCAATACGAATGCGGGACAATGTTATTATACTTTTCCGACGCTGCCAGTTATCACGGCAACGGATAATTGCGACCCGACCCCCTCAGTATCTTACACTTACATCAACTCTTTGGGCATTACTTTACCCTTTACGACCTCGACGCAGTTTCCCAAAGGGGTCACTTTTATAAAAATTACGGCACGCGATGCCTGTAATAACGTGAGTCGAGAGTGCGCTTTCACGATTACGGTTGTGGACAATCAAAAGCCGACGATTACATGCCCCCTCAGTATTATGGTCGTTGGCACGGTAACGCCGCCACCAAGCCCACAATGTAAAGCAGTGATAAATAATCTCGCGCCAACAGTTACAGACAATTGCCCAATGGTCAATGTGACCTATAATATTACTTCTGTAACAGGTGGAACGACAGCTTCTGGTAACACGGATGCGAGTGGTACTAACTTTATGGGCACATCATCGGTTGTTTATACGGCTACCGATATGGGTGGCAATACGGCTACTTGTAGTTTTACGGTCAATGTGCGGTGCGATAGCTGTGCTTGCGATAATCCCACGCTTTCATCTCAAAATTTGATAGCTAATGGTAGTTTTACCTTTGGTAATACAGGGTTTACATCTCAACTTGTGGGACCATTGACAAGTTGCGGCACGAGCAGATATGGGATAACCACCGATTTTTCCCTATTTTGTAACGGTTGGGGACCGCTTCCTGCACACTCTGCTCCTAATTTTTTGGTTTTAGATGGAGCAGGAATAGGTAATTCTACCCCTGCCATTTTGTGGCAAAGCCCTGTTGCTTTGACTGCTCAAACGGATTATTGCTTCTCCTTTTTCTGGGCATTGGCTTTTGCTCATCCTTCTCAGAATTTCCCTATTTCAGTTGATATTCTTGATGCGGCGGGCAACCTTGTTGGAGGTGGTAATATCGGCAATCCAACGATTGCGAATAGCCTGACTTGGACAAACGCAAACACAACCTTTACTTGGAACTCTAATACTATACCAAGCGGCAATTACTATGTGGCTATTCGCCAATTGACGGGTAGCCAATACCGCGACTGGGGCATTGATGATATTTGTTTCACCAAAGCACCCGTAGCGTGTAAAGCTGATTTTGGTTTTCAACCAAATGGTTGTGGTAAATACACTTTCACTGGTTTTGCCAACGGCACACCGAACTATACCTATACATGGGATTTTGGTGACCCAACATCCACATCAAACATCGTTACGAATACAAGTTCGACAAATGCACTACCTGTTCAGATGCATCAATTTGCAGTTGCGGGTAATCATGTTGTCATCCTAACAATTACTGATGCAACGGGCTGCACGAATACTTATTCAGTCACTATCAACGTACCACCTTTGTTCTCGACAAGTATTACAGGCAATTTATCGGTCTGTTCGGGTCAATCCACAACTTTGACGGCAAGCGGCGGTGGCACGTATTCATGGTTACCAAGTGGTCAAATAACAGCTTCGATAATCGTTACACCGACCATTTTAGCGCACACGTATTCTGTTATCGTCACCGATGCCAACGGTTGCAAAGACACTGCAACGGTAAATGTGACTATCAAACCAATTCCAGCTTTCCTACTGCAAGACCAAACAGTTTGTCAAGGGCAAAGTGCCACATTGACGGCGGCTGGCGGCGGTACTTATTTATGGAGTCCAGGCGGACAAACAACCGCTTCGATAACAGTTACCCCCTCAGTAACAACGACTTATTCTTGTGCCGTAACGACAAATGGTTGCACAGGCTCGGCATCAGCGACCGTCAATGTCATTATCTGCGGTTGCCCTAACAATATTGTGCAAAATGGCAATTTCATTACAGGTCTAACGGCAGGAAACTTGGGCTACGGCGGCACGGCAGCCTCGTGGTTACGGGCTTACAACACCCCTCAAGTGGTGACTTCTGATGGCACTATCAACAGTCCAAATGGCTCAATTCAGATGTGGGGCAATCAAGGATTCGGCGAAGGGATTAAACAACCCATAACCCTTCAAGCAGGATGTAACTACAAAATAGAATATTCTGCTAAATCATTGCCTATTAATGACCCCGCACAGCAACTAAATCCACAAGTACGGCTTCGTGCAGGTTCATCAAGTCTGGCTTATACGGCAAATGGTGGTTCTCTAATTGGCATTTCCCCCGTTTTAACGCCTACCAATACGTGGCAATCTTTTACGATTCCATCGTGGACAGCTCCCGTGGGCGTAACGACTTTGTATGCCACACCGTGGAATAATAATACAACAATTGATGCCACCAAAACGTCTTGGGTACGGGTTGATGATATTTGCATCACTAAATTGGGTTGCCCGAACAGCGATACGTGCGGTTCATTTAACCATTTGGCTTTTGGTTATGAAAAAGGACCGACTAAGCCCGCTACCTGTGGCAATCTAAACCCAATTGTTTTGCAATGTCCAAATGCAGGGCAACGATTTTATTTTTCGGGTCAATTCACTTGCATTGGTAGCAGTGCCAACGCACCGATTTTTTGGGAACTTTGGCGCAACAACGGGACAAGTTTTGTCCCGACGGGTACAATAGGCTCAACGTCAACGTCTTCAAATTTCTTTGGCATACCCCTGTTTGCTTCTTATTTCACAGCGGGCGGTCTTTACGAACTCCGAATGACGGGGCTTTGCGGCAACCAAAAGTGTTCATGTGTTATCAAGTTTGAGATGCCACCTTGTCCTGACAATTGTCCTTGCGATGCGACCAGTATTAAAAACGATATAGGCGCAGGTTTTTATCAAACTTTCACCAGTAAGCATTGCAAAGCCTGTTTCACACCAATTGCATTAAAAGAATGTGACCGTGTGGAGTGGAGCATCACGCCAACGGATACCAGTTTCTTCAATCCTGCGGGCGTTACAGCGGGCAATAAACCGTTCTGCTTTTTCTTCGCAACGGGCGGAACTTATACGATTACAATGCACGTTTTTCGGCAAAAACCAGACGGCACGACTTGTGAAGGTACTTTTAGCAAAAAGGTATTCATCAAATGTGGTATTGTGAATACAGCTTGTGACAACCAAGTTTTCCTCAATCCCGAATTTGGTACAGGTGCCGTTGTTGGCACGCTTGGCACAGCAGGACGTTCACGCGATTGGGTGAAAGTAACAGGCAATCCAG
Organism: Saprospiraceae bacterium; assembly: GCA_043721685.1. Lineage (GTDB taxonomy): Bacteria > Bacteroidota > Bacteroidia > Chitinophagales > Saprospiraceae > JAAFJT01. The sequence goes on from JAYSQG010000414.1 coordinate 3,257, forward strand.
CCGTAAAAGACACCTCTGAAACGGGTGGCGATGGTTGGTCAATGCAGTTATCTGGTAATGATGACACCTACGATGCCATTAGAACCGATGCCGCGTATTGCCTTGACAAAGATACAGGGACAATTACGCTTAGGGCAAAATTGGAAGGTTATATTAGACCTAATTCTGAAAAGAAAAGTCCAATGATATTCGTCAACTTGGTCAGAGGTGATGTTGCTACTACTTCGCCTTGTCTGGGCGGCGATTGCAACGAAGTTGCCTGCCTTGAATTCCCAGAAGATGCGGATGATTGGGTAGAATTCCAGTTTGATTACGATTTGCGCGGTCTTGCAGTAAGCGATACGTGTAGCCGTTCAACTGCACCGAGAGTAAAATTGCGCCCCGTTATTTATGTTGGCAATGCTTTACACAGTGAGCAAGGCGGCATCAATTCGTACTCAACGGTCTTGATTGACAATTTCTGCTTGAAAGGAAAAGGTGTTGTACCTGTCAATACACCAAATGTGCAAACAGAGATTCGCCTTTTCCCGAACCCTAATCACGGCTCGTTCACCCTCGAACTATCCGAAGCCGCAACGCCAAACATGACTTACCGCGTCACCGACCTCATTGGACGGATTGTTTTAGAAAAAACAATAGAAACGGGCAGCGTACAGCAGACCATATTGATAAACGGTTTGTCCAATGGTTTATACTTCTTGCAGATATTGGATGACGGGAAAAAAGTAGCAGAGAAGAAGTTTGTGAAGCAATAAATTGAATGGGCAAATGCTTCGCACTCGATTTGAGTGCGAAGCACCCCCTCAGTATAACCACCTTATTTTAACCCGTTTTATGTGTGTGTAATTGTTGTAACCTTTTTTTCGAATAATTTAATAGCGATTTAAATCATGAAAAAATCAATCATTCTTTCGGTCAGGCACTTTACGTTTGTAATGCTGCTCTTGGTAAGCGTCAGTAGGCTTACAGCCCAACAAGAAAAACCTTATCAATGCCCGACGTCCATTAACCTCGTAGCAAACGGGAATTTTACGTCTGGCAACGATGGGTCTTTTCAATCAGACTTGACGTTTAGCTGCAATTCCTGCACTGCTGAAAGCTATTGTATTGGCAACCAATTAAGTAACAAATGTACTGCGTGGGCGGCTAATACTTTTGACCATACATCAGCAAACGCATCAGGGAGTTATATGATTGTTGATGGCAGTGCGACAAAGCCAAGTAAGATTTGGTCTGATACGGTATGTGTCCAAAGTGGCGTAGATTACACGTTTTCTTTTTGGTTAAAAAGCGTTTATCCAGCTTCAAAACAAACTTTTGATATAGGATTAATCATTGATGGTGTGAGTAAAAAGACTTTCAATATTGCTCAATCAACGCCGATATGGACAAAATACGAAGTAACATGGACTTCAACTCAAACTGCCTGTGTGCCAATTGCCATTCAACAATTAACTGGTGGCGCATATAGAGATTTTGGCATTGATGATATTTCCTTCGGATATTGCGGTGATTGTAACAAAGAACTTGTTCAAAATGGGGCGTTTCTGAAAAGAATGCCTAATGGTACTGCTGCATTTTGGTCAAAAATATATGGTAATCCGTTATTTAATTTTACAGTTGGTCAAGGTTGCATAGAAGACGGTTATGTGGAAATGAAAGGTAACCAAACAAAAGGGGATGCTGTCGCTCAACTATTGACGTCGAACAATCAGATTCAAAAAGGGAAAAAATACTTATTAAAAGTAGCCGTAAGGTTTATGGCAAATCTAAATAGCAATGATTATGGCAAAATACGTGTTATTGCTTTCAATGGTGTCGCCCCGACAAGTGGCATACATCCATTGCCCGATGCGAATGTATCAATAATTGGTAGAAGTGGTAAAATTCGAGACTGTGGGGATTGGTCTTTCTTAGAATTCCCTGTATGGATAGCTAATAAAGATTTTCAAAACGTTGCCATAAACGTTTTCTCAGACAACCAAACTCTATCCACAGTTTGGATTGACAACTTTGCTTTATGCGAAACGGATAAAGAATTTGATTGTAGTGAAGTGCAATTAGACCCAAACAATAACCCTATTATACCGCAAGGTTACGGGAATACACCAACGGGTTTTAATTGTACTCCAAAACAAGAAGAAGACAGTTATTTCAATGGAAGTCTTCAAGATTTGTATGGTCAATTGTACGGGTACGATGGCACGTCAAGTTTTTACGCACAACTTCAAGATAAATGTTTGTCTATCGGTGGCACATTGCCGCCCGAAGCCATTAACTACAACTGTGAGGATAGCTTAAAAGCATTAGGTATCAATATGACGTGCGAAGAATTTCAAAAACAATTGAACAATCCAAACCTTAGCTTTCTAAACATTGGTTTAAAGCCCGACCCCTTGCCAGCCCTCTTGCCCCTTACATCTAGTGTTTGTGATTTACCAAGTGGTATGAATGGTAATAACATGGCTTTTAAAGGAAAAGATATAATATTTATACATGGTTTAATGCTTAGTCATTTATGCGACCGTTCAAATGGAAAACCTGGAGCTATTGCCAATTGGCCAGATAGTCCAAACGAATTTTATAATGGGTATTATAACAATGTTGCTAATACGAATTGGAAAGCAAATGTTGAACATTATTTAAATGTAAACAATGTCAACACAACTGGAGGTGGATACCGTAATAGATATTTGATTGTAACCTATAATTGTTCTCAAAGTGCAGAAATAGCGGTGCATTGTGTTCTCTCCCAGATAAGGGAGGCAATGGAAAATGGAAAGGGTGTGGTCTATGATGAGGCAGATAGAAGAAAAAAAAATTGCTTTGGTCGTGATTATATTTTCGTATCTCACTCAACTGGAGCAATCATCTCCGATGTTGCTTTATCAATTGCTAATAAAACTAAAACCGATAATGGGTTAAAAGCAAAATATGGTGATATTGGTTTAATTGCGGATAGATGTAAAGGGCGTTTATCCATTCGAGGGGCTTTTTCAGGAAGTAGTTTGGCTACAATGATGGTTGCTTTTCAAGGGTCTCCAGGTTTGTCTTCAATAGCATCATTTGGGCTTTCTGGGGGGGTATGCAAGAAAGAGTTTAATTCTGTAGTGGATAGAAATATGGTTTTTAACAGTATTTTAGTTGATTTGATTCCTGCTGTTACAAGAGTGAGATGGGGCAATTATATAAATACTGTGCCTGTACCAGTCTTAACTATAGCATCGGGACATCCGACCGCTATTGTAAGTATATTAAAACCTATTATTCATCCAGGTTTTGATGATGGTGTTGTCACTATGGATTGTGCAAGTGCCAAAAATAATTCTCTATTAAATCAGCCTTCCCTATTTAATGCTACTTCTATTGTAAAAGCATTTGATATGGGGTTACAAGTATTCAGGGGTGCCTCCTATTTTATTGACCAACATGAGAAGCAAAAAAACTTTGCTTCTGCAAGCATTCCCTATCTATCTCCTACAGGTATGGTGCAACCTGTGGAGTCAATCACTCCAAGTTATAGTTTTAATAATCATTATACCTTTCTTCAATCAGCATCTGAACATTGGCTAAGGCAAGATTACTCCAATACTACTGATTATAACTATGAAACAACTGTACCCGTAAAAAGTGATAATAATGAAGAAGAATTAGTAGTGACAGACCTAACTTTGTTTAGTAAAAATTTGGTTAGTTCAGCAATTATATCGGAAATGGGTGAATTTGAAAAAGGAAAATTCATTATGTATCCCTTAATCAAAATTGTCGTTAGACGTGGCATACCACGTCCTACGATTTCGTGGAAAAAATTCTATATCTGGAAAAGAACCTATCATAAATTGAAAAGCGAAACACTATTCGATTTTGATTATGCTTATAGATACCTCTTTAAAAATTAAAAAGTGTGCTTCGTGCTTGTAACGAGTGCGAAGCACCCCCTCAGTATTTTAGCCCTTTTCAAAGGATTTTCTTTAAAAAACAAGCATTTATTATAACACATTTTATTTCCTAACAATTAAAAATATTTAAAAATGAAATCGCTTCTAATTATTCTATGTATTGCCTTTCTGGGCAGTGCTTCTAACTTAACAGCACAGACTGACCAATCCGCCCAAAAAGGTGTTGAACGAGGACCATTGCTTATTGCAACTGTTGAAGCTATATCTAACTGTAGGTCGGGGAATTCCTGTAGCAGTTGGGTTGGTTATCTGACAAAAGTAAATGCTATTAAGATAACCAATACAACTTATAGTTTGTATCAGAATCTACAAGTCACTGTTTACGCTTGCCCTGACCCATTTACAAATCCGCCTTGTATGGCTGCACCCATAACAACTTTTGCTTGTAACAAACAAGTGATTATGTATGCCAGTACAAAATTGACAAATGGGGCTACATTTTATGTGGGACTTACAGGCGGTAATGGCGGTGCAGGAGCTGGATATAAATTCACCAATGGTTCTTTCAACGGGCAAAAATGTTCTGCAACACCCATAGGTGGCGCAAGTGATCAATTGATAAAACAATAATTCATCATTAAAGTGCTTCGCGCTCAACTTGAGTGCGAAGCCCCCCCTCAGTAAAGACTATGGCTGTCCTTATCAAAATCATTTATATTAATCACTTTAACTTTTTTGAAGCATGAAACAATTAGCAATCATTTCAAATGGAGATAACCGATTCTCCCATTCATTTACTTTTAAAATTCAACATTCGATGAAAACATCTTTTAGTAAACCTTTGTCACATCTTTTTGTGAAACCTCTGCTGCTTCTGTTGGCAATCTGCTGCTCAGTGTCCGTTTATGCACAATTTATGGACAAAACTCCCACAAATATTCCACTAGATGGCAAGAAAGATTGGGTAATGTCGAAAGTAGATTTCCCTTTATATAATCGACTTGGGCATCTCCAATCAGGCACTTATGGCGATCCTTCGAGTACATGGGCAGCAATTGGGGTACCCAACCTTAATTTCCCTCCTCTCGAACCCAATTACTACGGTTTTTTTGCTAATAATCAGACTGACCGTCTATTTGTTGGACTTCGCCAAGAAGGACCTTTTAATGTGTCCAATCCTATTATTGCCTTCGGCGACAACCATGACAACGACCCAGTGCCAAACCGTTTAGTTTTTAAGTTCGATTCATGGATTCCCACTTTTAGCAAAGAGGTGGCTACAATGTTGGCTAATGGTAACGTTGGCATTGGTACGGCTACACCCCGCCATAAATTTCAACTACACAATGGTATAGCGATGCTTTCAGGAAAAAATTCTGCGGGTGGTCCAATGCTCGTATTTGCTTCAGACTCGCTCAACTATGCCAACGGTAACTGGGGCATCGAGTACGAACCAACAAAAGGTTTGAATTTCTGGAAGCCTTTTGGTAACCTTGGAACGGCGGGAACGCCAGGTAATTATTATATGTTAATGAGTGACGATAATGGCAAAATCAGCATGAGCACCCAAAATGCGCCCTTATCTATTGGCACTAACAACACAACAAACTATCGGCTATTCGTAAAAGGCGGTATTTTAACTGAAGAACTACTCGTGCAAACAGGTTGGGCAGATTATGTTTTTGATAAAAACTATAAATTGCCTACGCTCTCTGAAGTAGAAAAGCATATTGCTGAAAAAGGACACTTAACAAATGTACCTTCTGAAAAATCTGTGGTAGAGAATGGATTGAATGTAGGCAAAATGGCGGCAATTCAACAAGAGAAAATCGAAGAATTATTCTTGTACGTCATTCAGTTAAACAAAGATATTCAAGCCTTGCGTACCGACAATGAGTCGCTCCGTAAACTATTGAACGCTCTAAAACCTATTTCCAATGAAAAATAAATATCTCATAGTGAGTTTGTTCTTTGCGCTCTGCCACTTCTCCAGTGTGGCACAATCTGAGGACTTTTTCCCTGGTGAGATTTATTTCAAACTTAAGGATAGTTTTCAGATTCGGCTCAATCAGTACCGTGATGACTCGGTTAATATTGTGGCGCAATTGCCTTTTTTACAGCCGTTTGTCAATACTTTTGGGATTACCTCTGTTCGACGTACTTTCTTTTTTGCTAAGAATACGGGATTGCAACGGATTTTTAGGGTCTATTTCACCAATAACGCCCAAGCCGATGGTTTTGTAGCCGAACTTAAAGCACTCCCCCAAGTGGAATTTGCAGAGAAAGTGCCTTTTATGAGGACGACCTACACGCCGAGTGATTTGAAGCCAAATGTCTCTGGTACTTTAGCGGGACAATGGCAGCTTTATAAAATAAATGCCTTACAAGCTTGGGACTTGAGCAGAGGGGACGCAAACGTTGTCGTCGCAATTGTAGATAATGCCATTCAATTCACCCACAACGACTTGATAGGCGTGAGCGTCACAGGTCAAGACGTGGCAGATAATGACAGTGATCCCTCTCCGCCCACTGCTGCTTTTAGTCACGGTACGCATGTGTCTGGTATTGTAGGCGCTCAGACAGATAATGGGACTACGGGCATTGCTTCTATTGGATTCGGTATTTCGCTCATGCCTATAAAGACCACTTATAATACGGCGCCTCCGAATACCATTTACAAAGGATATGAAGGCATAACTTGGGCAGCAGACCACGGTGCAAACATTATCAACTGTTCTTGGGGTGGCTCTGGTGGTGGGATAGTTGGGCAAACGGTCATCAACGATGCTTGGGGTAAAAATGCCATCATAGTTGCCGCAGCGGGGAATAACAACAACACAACTATGTTTTATCCAGCGGCTTATGTGAATGTTATTTCGGTAGCCAGTACGGATATAGCCGATATGAGAAGTGGTTTTTCAACTTATGGTACTTGGGTAGATGTAAGTGCACCAGGGTCGGATATTTACAGCTTAATACCCTTTAATGGCTTCGCTAGTTCTGGTGGAACATCAATGGCTTCTCCTTTGGTAGCAGGATTGTTAGGTTTGATGAAATCAGCAAATCTTGCGCTCACAAATGTACAGCTTATCAATTGTTTGCTTACTTCTTGTGACAACATTGATCTTCAAAACCCCGCCTATATCGGTAGGTTGGGAGCGGGTCGTATCAATGCTTACAAAGCCCTACAATGTGTGCAAAGTATAGCCTCCCCTTGCCCGTCCATGTTGACTTATGTTGCACCAATTAATAACTACAATAACGTCAATGGTTACTATGAAGCGAGCCAAAAGATAATAGCCAGCAATAAAGTGACGGGAACTTCTCGAATTACTTATGATGCAGGGGTATTCGTGAAACTGACACCAACTCTTGACCCAGCAAACTTACTTGCTGGCGGCTTTAAAGTTCAGACTGCGGGATTTTTCAAAGCTCTCATTGAAGGGTGTCAAAGGTCTACTAAGACCGTAGAAACGGCTCATAATAAACTTTCTATCCGAATTTTTCCGAACCCGACTTCTGGCATTTTTACGATTGAATTACCTTCAATCGCCAACACAGGTATGAGTTTTCGCATCACCGACCTGACTGGACGGCTGATATTAGAAAAACAAGCGGAGAAAGGTAGCCAATTACAAACTATAGAAGCGGCTATTTTGAAGGAAGGATTATATTTTTTACAGGTTCTCTCTGATGGGAAAGTCATGGGAGTAGAGAAATTTGTGAAACAATAATTTGATATGGGTTAGTGCTTCGCGCTAGTTTTGAGCGCGAAGCACCCCCTCAGTATTTCCCACAACTCATCATTTAAAATTGACAAATCTATGTGCGTTACATCTTCAAGAGCTTACTTAAATAATACCGTTGTCGGCGGCTGGGATATCCAACATCCTACGTTTGGTTATCGCCATGTGTTAGCTTATCAAAATGCGCCTAAAAACTTAGCATCTGGTGCGAATTGTATGTTATTACATATTCCAACGACAGCCGATTTAGTGCCAAGTGACCTTGTTGATACTTCGGCATGTCCTGACCTTTTATATGACATCGTAAAAACCCTCAAGCCACTTCCAGCAGAGAATTCACGGAGTGTTGGTCTTTCACCCCAAAATCATGTTATAGAAATGGGTGTTTATCATGTGGCTTTACTCAATGACATCAGCATGACAGCTTTAACTGCCGTTTTAAACGAAATTCCGGTATCTAAACGTCCGACTATTGCTCCTGCTCTTTTAGCTTTTTATATAGAGCAATTTCCTAATTATCGGCTTGTTTTGGCTTGTTTCAACAATAAAAGCCTAAAAACAGCTTCTGCTATTATGCTACATTATGAGCCGATGTTTCCAAGAAAAATATTTTTCCCAATGCTCGAAGGACATGATGGCAATATGCCTCGTATTGGTCAAAATATCAGAAGGCACCAACAGATTGTCTATGGCAGCACATCACAAATTGATTCAACGCTCATACACCTCAGTATTCCTCAAATACCAGAGGCATTAATTCCTTTTTTGCCCAAATATGCAGGTTATAATACTTATGAAGGAGCGATTTTACCTAATAATGATGACTGGATTAATCTTGCTGCAAACAATTATAGCGATACAAGTAGCTTATCATATTCATCGAATTGGCGAGATTTTGTTGCAAAAACACTTAATATGTTGCGTCAGTATTTTAGAAAAAAAGACATTGTTGAAAAGCGTTTAATAGGCATTGATGCTGATGATGTGATTCCACAAGATGAGTACAATTCTGACAATTTAAGTTATGATGAAAGTTCAGAAATATTGGAGGAAA
>JAYSQG010000415.1:0-3189 GCA_043721685.1 Saprospiraceae bacterium
TTCCCGCTAACAGCACACTCACTTGTGCTTGATTTTGTGGCGGCAATTTGGTATAGCCATTTGTATTAATAACTTCACTCAAATTCTTTTTTTCAAAACCCGCTAAAACCACACCCGTTGCTTTGTATTGCGCTGCGTTGAGATGCACTTCTTTTACGCCTTCTGCGGCGGCTTCTTCGCCCTCTTTGTGGGCTTCATCCGCTTCTGTTTTGTTGCCTTCGGCTTTTTTATTACAGGCATTGAAAGAAAAAACACTTGCTATGATGAATGCTGCAAGGATGCCGCTATAAATTTTAATCTTATTATTCATTGCTTATTTTTTTATTGATTGATAATAAATTGAATAGAAATAACCGCTTTATTGAGGTTATTAATGGCTTCCAAATGTGCCTTTTGAATCTCTAAATTGGTTTGCAAAGCCTGTCCATATTCCACATAGCCAATATCGCCCCCTTGATAGGCTTTTGTTGCATTGTTTATGATGGATTGAGCATTCAGCAAAGCCGTTTTTTCATAATAAGCGACATTCGTTTTCCAAAAATCATATTGTTGGACAGACTGTTTTAGTTGACTTTGCAACTGCGTTTGCAAATAATCATTCTGTTTTTGCTGTACCAATACTTGCAAATTCATTGCGTCATTTTTGGCTTTATAAGCATTTTTGCCAAAAATCGGCACATTTATACCCAAATGAACGCCCTGAAAACGCGGCAGCGCATTATACGTTTTAGGTTGCCCATCTACCTCTTGTGTGCCAGCAAAAGATTGAACAAAATAACCGACTTTGAAATCAGGTAAAATATCGGCTTTAACAACATTCTTTTCGGCTTCAATCAGAGCGAGTTGTTGTTTGGCATAAAGCAAAAGCGGATTATTGTTAATGACTGACGGGTCGTATATTTCAGTCAAAGGAATACTTGAAAAACCTGTTTCCGCTATTGAAAAATCATCGGAATTATTCATCCATTGACTTAATTTCAATTTTTCAACGGCTATCAGATTATTGATTTGAGCGATATTTTGCTGCAATTGCTGTTGTTTGGTTTCAGCCGTTGTTTTTTCCAATAAATTACTTTCACCTGTTTTAAATTTCAACGATGCGGCTTTCACAAACTGTTGTAACAAAGTATCTTCCCTTTGCAAAACAGTGTTTAAGGCTTGCAAATACAGAATTTGATACCAACTTTGTTTGATATTTAAAATCAATTCCTGCTTGTTAATCGCTAATTTTTGTTGGCTTAAACCCACATTTTGCTCCGCTAATTGTCTTTTAGCTTTAATCAAAGTTGGGTTAGGAATGTCTTGTGAAATACTAAAATTTTCATCAAACCGAATACTATTTACCTGCCCCAAAGTCGCATTGATATTGGTCTTAGGCAAAGCCAAAATACCCCCCCTCAGTATTTGAGCCGTTTGAATGTCCAAATTATTGGCTTGCAATAAGGGGTTGTTTTTAGTGGCTAAATCAATCGCCTCACTTAATGAAATATTGGAAGTTTGAGCATTTATAGAAACTGAAAAGAAGGTAAGACCTATTAGAATGGCTGTATTAATTACCGTTTTTTTCTTTTTCTTAAAACCATTTTCAAGGAAATAATACAAAATAGGTAAGACAATCAGCGTCAATAAAGTCGCTGTAATCAAGCCGCCGATGACCACCGTTGCCAAAGGTTTTTGCACTTCTGCACCTGCGCCATTGCTCAATGCCATAGGCAAAAAGCCCAACGAAGCCACCGAAGCGGTCATAATGACAGGACGCAAACGCACTTTTGTGCCTTCTCTGATGCGTTCTAAGACATCACTCATGCCTTCGGCTTTTAATTGATTGAAATAACCAATCAACACAATCCCATTTAAGACCGCCACACCAAACAAGGCAATGAAACCAATACCAGCCGAAATGCTAAACGGCATATCCCGCAACCAAAGCGCAAATACGCCACCGATAGCCGATAAAGGAATAGCCGTAAAAATCAACAAGGATTGTTTGATACTGCTAAAAGTGAAATACAATAAAACAAATATGAGTATTAAGGCAATAGGCACGGCAATAGAAAGGCGTTTATTCGCTGCTTGCAAATTTTCAAATTGCCCGCCATACGTTATATAATAGCCTTCGGGCAGTTTCAATTTGGCATCTAAACGGGTTTGAATATCTTCCACAACACTTTTAACATCTCTACCTCTGACATTCAAACCAATCACAATACGGCGTTTACCGTCTTCACGACTTATTTGTGCGGGACCATTTTCGTAGGTCACATCAGCCACTTGTTCCAAGGGGATTTGGCTGCCCGTTGGCAAACTGATAAATAGGTTTTTGACATTAGAAATATCCTGCCGTTCATCTTTTGCCAAACGCACCACCAAATCGTAGCGGCGTTCCCCTTCATAGACCGTTCCCGACACTTCACCCGCAAAACCTGTGCGTAAAACCTTATTCAAATCGCCGACATTCAAGCCATATAACGCCATTTTATCGGGATTATAGCGCACATTTATTTGCGGTAAACCTGTGACTTGTTCGGCTTTAATGTCCATAGCCCCCTCAGTATTTTTGATTAAACCGATGATATTCGTTGCCGTAGCCGCCAATTTATCCAAATCATCGCCAAATACTTTTATAGCCACATCGCTTCTAACGCCTGTCATCAACTCATTAAAACGCATTTGAATCGGTTGCGAAGCCTCAAACTCAACGCCTGGAATATTGCTCATTTCATCAAGCATCATATCCGCTAATTTGTAAAAATCGTTGGTCGTTGTCCACTCTTTCTTATCTTTTAAAATAACAATTAAATCGCCCGTTTCAATCGGCATTGGGTCAGTTGGAATTTCTGCCGAACCAATTTTGCCGACCACTTCAATGACTTCGGGGAATTTTGATTTTAATATTTGCTCCAATTTAGTCGCTGTTTCAATAGATTGATTCAAAGAAGAACCCGCCTGCAATCGGTAGTTAATGGCATAATCGCCTTCCTCCAAAGTCGGAATAAATTCACCACCGAGCGTATTAAAAACGAATAAAGCGACGACAAATAAAGTAATAGTAATAGCAATGACAACCCCTTTTATTTTCAAAGCCCCCCTCAGTATGGGCGCATAAATGCGTTGAAAAAAGTGTATTATTTTGTCTGAAATATTGTCTTCATGCCCCGTTTTTTTACTTAAAAACAAAGCACTCATCAT
>JAYSQG010000416.1:0-15197 GCA_043721685.1 Saprospiraceae bacterium
AAAGAGTATTTTTCAAAATGGGATGTTATTAAAGTGCCTTTGCGTACCGATAATCCTCAATGTTTCAAACAACGTGCGCTTACACTCGAAGTAACAGGCATTAAACAATTGAAACCAGATTTGAAATCGTATGAAATATTTAATGTCAAAATAAAATCCAATTGTTCAGGTAAAGAGAAAGATTATGCTTTTGGCACACAACGGATATATTTTGAAGAATAGTCATTTTTAATGGTGAATGGTGAATGGCGAATGGCGAATATACCATTCGCCATTTGTCATTTGTGGAACGATGTGAAAAATATGGAAATGAGGCTATATTTTATGTTGGATTTACTAAAACTTAAAGATTTAGTAAATCTGTGCTTTATTTTCAGTCTTCTTGACAAGTTGATTGTGTATCTTTACACCAAATCTAAACTAACCAATAATAAATTTTTCACCTGGGTAATTGATAAATAAGATTTAGCCAATTGTGAATTATAAAACCTTGTTAATCAACGGCTTAAGATTCATCATTTCTCATTCATCATTCCCTTATTTATTTACCAAATTATTAATTATCAACTTTATGAGAATTGTAACGCTTGACGAATTTATCATTCGTCGCCAAAACGATTTTGGGTACGCCACAGGCGAACTCACAGCTCTTTTGCGAGACATTGGTGTTGCCGCAAAAATTGTTAACCGTGAAGTCAATAAAGCAGGATTGGTCAACATACTCGGTATGGACGGCTCTCAAAATGCTTCGGGTGATACGGTGCAGAAACTTGATATGTATGCCAACGAAAAGCTCATCGAGTGTTTGAGCAACTCCGGCGAATGTGCTGCCATTGCTTCTGAAGAGTTAGAAGATTTTGTTGAGATTCCCGCTGTTGAAGGCAAAAGCCCTAAATATACGGTTGTCTTTGACCCTTTAGATGGTTCATCAAATATTGATGTCAATGTCTCCGTAGGAACAATTTTCGGCATTTTTCGGCGTAAAAGTGATCCTTCTGGACCAATAACGATGGATGACTTCCTGCAAACAGGTTCCGAATTGGTGGCGGCAGGTTACGTCCTTTACGGCACATCAACCATTTTGGTCTATACCACAGGCAATGGCGTCAATGGTTTTACGCTTGACCCATCTATTGGTGAGTTTTGCTTGAGCCATCGGGACATCAAAATTCCGAGCAGTGGGCAGTTTTACTCTGTCAATCAAGGCTATTACCTCAAATTTGATGTTGAAATGAGACGTTATATTGACCATTGTTCAGATATGAATTATGGTTTAAGATATATCGGTTCAATGGTTTCTGATATTCATCGTATTTTGTTTCAAGGTGGTATCTTTTTGTATCCGAATACGCGAAAACATCCAAAAGGTAAGTTGCGGCTTTTGTACGAATGTGCGCCTTTAAGTTTTGTCGTTGAGCAAGCAGGAGGCAAAGCCATTACTCTTGGCAGAAATCGAGTGATGGATTTAAAGCCTAAAGGATTGCATCAAAATGTCACAATTGCCATTGGTTCGCCTGATACAGTCACAGAAATGGAAGAGTTTTTGGAGAAATATGCAGTGAAACTGATATGATTTGCAGCATGCCACAAGTTCGGGAAACTTGCGCGTTTCCCGAACTTGCTTTATATAGCCCAAAATTTGACCTTATTTATACAAACTCGGATACAATATTCAACCCCACATTAACCGATATTTCTTTAACTTTCATACCTTTGCTCATCAACTTTCAATATTTAACACCTTTTTACACATGAAAAAGAGGAACATCCCCCTCAGTATAGGTTGGCAAAAAGTTAAAAATAGAAAAACAAATACATGGGGACTTACAACCTCGCAACAGGCGTTAATGGCTGTTGTCTTATGTGTTTTGTCTCTTTGTTTAAGTTCATGTGGTAAAAATGAAACGGAGACCTTACCTGATTTGGCAAAAGACTATTTCCCATTGCAAATCGGCAAAACACTCATCTACGATATTGATACCGTGATTTATGACCCGCAACCGGGTAATACTGTACAAATTGACACTTACCGTTGGCAAATAAAAGAGGTTTTTATTGATACTTTTAAAGACATTACAGGGCTTTTGACTTACAAAATTGAACGGAGTGAACGCCGTCGAGGGAGTACCGCCAGTTTTGAAGTTAAAAAAATATTTACAGCCGCTTTGTCTGACAATGAGGCTTTGAGGACGGAGGACAATTTGAAATTCATCAAATTCCCACGTTTTTTTGGCGAGCGAACAACATGGGATGGCAATGTTTATTGCGACCAATCGCTTATCATAGAAGTCGCAGGTGAACGTATGGGCTTGTTTTCAAAAAAATGGAACTATGAAGTGTTGAGTTTTGGCAAGGCTGAAAAAATTGGTACAAAGGACTTTACCGATGTTTTAACCGTTAGAGCACAAAGTGATACCCGTATATTGACGGAAAAACGCTATAATTTAGAAAAATATGCTAAGGGCATTGGTTTAGTCTATAAAGAACAACACATCTTGGATACCCAAAAATTGGACGCTTCTATCGCTTGGGGAAAAAAAGCAGAAAGAGGTTATATTGTTAAGCAGACAATAGTGAGCTTTCAATGACCGTGACAAGTATTTAGCCATTATTAACAAACAATAAATATTAGGAGAACCACCTTTCATGAAAAAGAACATATTTAATATGATTTTTCTTTTATTGATTTCTGTAATAGGAAAATCACAAATGGTTCAACTGCCACAAATACCACAAGCGGCGAGTATGCAACCAAATGTGCAAATTGGGATGAATGCACAAAGACCCACCCAATCCACCCATTCATACGTAAAATTGCAAGACGATAAAAAAACTTGGTACAATTTGGAATTGACAAATGGGCATTATTCAGCCGATTCATGGGTTTTAGGGTCAAGTTTCATCAAAGCAGGAGCCTTGAAAAATGAACTTTACATGGACACTTTAAGCAAAAAAGAATTAATTGCGGGAACTTTGCATGAATTGGGAAAAGGTTACGCTCAAAAATTTGGTTATGATAGATTTGTTTTACAGACTGCCGAAACGATATTAAAACATCATTCAAACAATGTTTTTGCCATGCAACTAAAAGCAGATTGTGCAACAATGCGTTTTAAATACGTTTTGCATCAACTGAATTATCCGCCTAAAAATCAAATTTATTTATATCCAAAAGCCAATCAAATTTTACAAGAAATGTACGAGATTTACGGCTATATTGACCAAACAGGCTACGAAGATATGCCCGAAGAGCGGTATAACCTATGGCTCAAATCATTCAATGAACAAAAAGATAAGCAACCGATTTTAATTATAAAACCTTAATCCTAATTTTTCTAAACATCAAAATTTTAGTCAAAATGAAAAAAACAGTAATTTTTATCGCTTTTTTGAGCCTCGTACTGAGGGGGGTATCTTTTGGACAAAATCCGTATCAAAGCATTGGTAAGGAAATGCCAAAAGGAAAAATGCTCACTTTGAGCAATGGGAAATTTCAAGAGTTTTTCCCAAACGACACGCTTGTGCCGATTGGTTCAGTTATGTACAACACGGTTACTGGTGAAGTTGTCGCCTTTTTGACAAGAGACACCATGTATGCAGAATACAATCTTGAACCCGAGTTGGTTAGTCGGTGGTTGTCACCCGACCCGTTGGCAGAGAAATTTATGCAACTCTCACCATATAATTATGGTGGAAATAATCCAATTCTATTTGTTGACCCCGATGGGCAAGAGATTAGAGTTTTTTATGGAAGCGATGTCAACCAGTATGTTGTTTTTTCGTATGATGATAAAGGTAAGGGCGTTTTTACTAACTCCGATGGTAGTGCTTACGATGGTAAAAACGATTTCCTTAATAATGCAATGACCACATTTAATACTTTAAGTGAAAGTCAATCAGGAAAAGATGTTATCTCTAACTTGGCAAGCGCACCTGCAGACGAAATGACTTTAAAAATTAAACAAGCCGAAAAAGGAAGTAATGGTGGCGTTTTTTCATTTGGTATGAATGATAATAAAAACACAGGTCAAATCCCTTGGAATCCCACATCGGGAGTACAGGATGCTGAAACGGGTAATAAGCAAAATCCTGCAATGGTGCTTATGCATGAAATGGATCATGCAAATGGAGCTTATGAAAAATATAAACAAGAAAAAGCGGATGGAAAAGTAACTACTCCTGCCGATGCAAATGGAAGACTTGACAGAACACCAGATAGTAAATTCCAAAATGCGGAGGAAAGAAGAGTAATGACAGGAACAGAATTGAGGGTTTCAAAAGACCTTAACCCTAAATATCCGGGAAAAGGGTTTCAAGAGTTTAAATCACATTATGGAAGGTGGATACCTACAACTGGACCAACTAACGTAACTCCACCCAAAACTAAAAAGAAATGACATGAAAAAAATAATAAATTTATGTTGTGTGATTCTGTTTCTGTCTTCTTGTAAAACTAATAGGTTTTCAAATTCGACAGACGTATCAGCTATGTATTTAACGGTGTTACCATATACAGTTTCTCCATTTTCAATTAATGAAATAGATATTCATTTTGAAGATGAAAACACTTGCTCGCAGTTAAGAATACACGATAAGTATATTGAATTAGTTAAAAATAGGTTGTTACAGCTAAAACCCACTACATATACTAACATTCCGAAAGAATATAGGAAATATGCTAAGGTTTGGATAGGCGTACAGTTAGCAAATGAAAAAAAAAGGTTTAGTGTTGGTATTTTAAAAGATGGCATAATAAAAATTGGCAGTCATTTTTTTGAAAAAGATGATGAATTATTGTCAATCATTTTTAAACAAAAAATACACCCAAGAATACTTGAAACTATTCCAAGAGATTCTATTTGGGGTAAATTTCTAATCCATTGAAAAAACTGAAAATAGGGTATGAAAATTAAACTCATTTTAATATTTTTATTGGTACTTGTTAAAGTTCTCGGTCAATCGGGTTATGATAACGTATATTTTGATATATCTAAAAAATTAAATTCTGATAAACCATTCGTTTTTAAAGAAGTTGTTTTTCAAATAGAAAAAGCTTTTGACGAAAATCTAAGCTATCAAGAATTTCTTGAAGATATATCCTTTTTGACTAAAATAGTCAAGATTAGAGAAGTCAACGATAGTTTGGAATACACGAAGAAGGACAAGCCTACAATAAAGAAATATGCAGCCATTTTTAGAACTATGACTGATACTACAAGGCTCGTATTTGGTGAAAAAACTTATGAAAACTTCCCATTTCATTATGATTTTGACGACATTTTTGGAGAGAAAAAATGGGAGCATATGTTCATTACAAAGTTGTTAGCAACAAGAAAAGGTAATTGTCATTCAATGCCTTTTTTGTATAAAATCTTGTGTGAAGAATTAGGTGTACCTTGTTATTTAGCACTTGCACCGAATCATATTTATATCAAACATCGCTCTGAAAAAGTGGGAATGTATAATACGGAATTGACATCTGCCTCATTTCCAATTGATGCGTGGCTTATGGCTTCGGGATATATTACGCTTGAATCCATACAAAACGGTGTTTATATGGACGCTTTAAATGATAAACAATGTATTGCCCTTTGCGTTCTCGACCTTGCAAAAGGTTATGACCGTAAATACCCAAACAATGACGGTATGTTTATTATCAAATGTTGCGATTTGGCATTAGAGCATTTTCCAAAATATATCAATGCTATGCTTTTAAAAGCGGAAACGAGGAAAAAACAATTTGAAAAACTGATGAAAGAGCGAAACATAAGTACCCCCTCAGTATTACGGCTTCAAAAAGATGGTAAAATGCTTTGGGACGATATGAATAGCCTTTACACGAAGGTTCATAAATTAGGTTATCGAACAATGCCCGAACAAATGTACGTAGATTGGCTTCTTTCACTCAAAAAAGAGCGTGAAAAGTACAGCAATAAGCAAGTAATTGAGATAAATAAAAATTAAAAACATCCCATAATTTTGCAAATCTAAATTAAACAAAAGATTCATCATTCATAAATCATCATTCCCTTATGGCTGATTTCAATACAGATTCCTCTCTTCCAAAACAAACAGAATGGTCTTCACGCTCTGAGAAGCATGAACTTTGGACACGACGGATGTGGCGCATATTTTATGGTGGTTTGACCGTTTTAGGTCTATCAATCATTACGTTTTCCTTTCTAACACCTTCATTTAAGAAGTTAGAAGACCCATCGCTCAATTTGGCTTCAGAAGTTTTGGCGGGCAATGATACAACAGTGATTGGACGTATATATGTCCAAAACCGCGCACCTGTTAGCTTCAATCAGTTGCCCAAACACCTTCTTCAAGCTCTTATATCTACAGAGGATAAGCGATTTTATGAACATGCAGGCATTGACCCCGAAGCCTTAGCACGTGTAGTAAAAGGTGTTTTTTTGGGTCAACATCAAGGCGGCGGCTCTACTTTGACCATGCAATTGGCAAAATTGCTATACAGTGACCGTGATTTCAAAAATATGAATTTTTTGGAAAAAGCCTTTGGTTACTACTATCGGAAACTGAGTGAGATGATTACGGCTGTCAAGTTGGAACGTGCCTACACCAAGGAGGAAATCCTGACAATGTACTTGAATACTTACGATTTTGGTTACAATGCACCCGGTATTCGTGCGGCTTCGGAAGTCTATTTTGCGAAATCACCCGAACAATTGAGCCTTGAAGAAGCGGCTACTTTTGTTGCTATGTGCAACAATTCGTCTTTGTTCAACCCTGTTCGACGCAATGAAAAGACGCGCCAAAGACGTAATTTGGTACTTGACCGCACATTTGATGCGGGTTTTATTAAAAAAGCGACTTGCGAAGCAGCTAAAAAAACACCTCTTGATATCTCTCGATTTAAAACGCAATCGCACAACGACGGTATGGCAACCTATTTCCGTACAGCTTTAGGTGAAGATGTCAAACGTATTTTGAAAGAACGGGGCATTACAAAATCCGACGGATCCAGTTATGATGTATATAGAGATGGTCTGAAAATTTACACCACCATTGACCCTCAAATGCAGCAAATGGCTGAAGAGGCACTGAACGAACACATGAGTGCGCTCCAAGCGAAATACTTCCGTGTTTGGAAGGGACGTGACCCGTGGACATATAAAGATGCTGAAACGACGGACGACCAGATACGCATTCGTTTGGCGACACTCGATGCACAGATTCGCAATTCCGATAGGTACCAATTACTGAGGGATAAATATTTAGATGACCTGACAGAGAAAATTGAAAGCGAATTTGATGGGTTTACTTTAATGGATTCTGACATCATCAATATGTTACGCGAAGGAATTAAAAAAGGGCATCTTGATGGTATGTTAAAAACCAATAGTATTGGTTCAAAACGTGCCGATATTTTGCGCCAAATTATGTCAGGCGATTATTGGAAAGAGTTAGGCATACGTTGGAGAGCACTGCAAAAGCAAGTAATAGCGGACTTCAATAAGCCTGTAAAAATGAAAGTATTTGCTTATACGGCAAGTGGTGAAAGGGATACGACATTGACACCTTTGGACTCCATTCGTTACCATAAAATGCACTTACAGCTTGGCTCGATGGGTGTTGACCCGACAACGGGATTTGTTAAATTTTGGATAGGCGGTATTGGACATAAATATTTTCAATACGACCATGTTCGCTCTGAAAGACAAGTCGGCTCAACTTTCAAGCCTTTTGTTTATGCAGCAGCCGTTGATTTAGGTATGTCGCCGTGCAAAACGGTACATGATGTGGCGCAGACGATAGGCGTAGGAGAAGGCAGCTTTGACTTAGTAACGTCTTATACGCCTAAAAATTCGGGAGGGTATTCTGGTCAATACATGACGCTTTGGGATGCTTTGAAAGAGTCTAAAAATACAGCATCTATTGCCCTTTTGAAAGAAATGGGTTCAACAACTCGGATTCGGGAAATCGTCAATGAATTAGGTATTCCTGTTGATGCTAAAACGGCAAATGGTCAATTACGAGTCCCTCGGGTTCCGTCTATTGTACTTGGTCAGCCGTCTTTACAAGTTTTTGAAATGGCAGGTGCTTATTCGGCATTTGCCAATCAAGGTATGTTTGTCAGACCTTTATATATTCGTAAAATAACAGATAAAGGTGGACGCGTTTTATATCAAGGAATTCCTGAAACAAGACAGGCATTACCCAAAAACGTGGCGTATGTCCTTATGCGTATGTTGAAATACAATATCAAAGGTGCACCGGGTGTCAATAATCTTAAATCAGATGTCGGTGGTAAAACAGGTACAACAAACGACTATCGCGATGGTTGGTTTATGGGCATTGCTCCTCGTTTGGTCGTTGGCACATGGGTCGGTGGTGAAGATGAATGGATTCGTTTTTTAACAATCGCTGATGGTCAAGGTTCTGCTATGGCACGTCCTTTTTATGCGAAATTTATGAGTAAATTGGAGAAATCCAATATCGCATCTTACGATCCAAGCATCCGATTTCCACAACCTGAAGGTGATTTAGGGATTGTATTAGACTGCTCGCAATATCAGGAAACAGGTCCTTCGGGCATTCCGATGGAGTCAGTACCAACAGAATTTAATCCGAATCGTTTCCAAGATGAAGAACAATCGTCAAGGACACCTGTCTCTAATACGCCTATAAAAGCACCTATTACTCCACAGCCTAAGAAAAAGCCAAAAGCTATTGACGATGGTTTTGGCGGTTAAATGGTTGTATGGCTGTATTGTTTTATTGCTGTACAACAATACAGCATACAACAATACAGCTTACAACAAAACAACAATACAATAATACAGCAATACAATAATACAGCAATTCAACAATGCCTGACAAACAGATTTCAACCAAACATCTATTGGGTATCAAAGATTTAACACCCAGCGATATTCATCAAATCTTCGAAACCGCCGATCAGTTTATCGAAGTAATCAATCGTCCCATCAAGAAAGTACCGTCTTTGCGTGACATCACGATTGTCAATCTTTTCTTTGAAAACTCTACACGGACGCGAATATCTTTCGAGTTAGCAGAAAAACGCTTGTCGGCTGATGTGCTCAATTTTTCAGCAGCTGCCTCTTCGGTCAAAAAAGGTGAAACCTTGTTGGATACCGTCAATAATATTTTGGCAATGAAAGTGGATATGGTTGTAATGCGACATCCAGCACCAGGCGCACCTCATTTTTTGGCTTCAAAAATCAATGCCAATATCATCAATGCAGGCGACGGAACGCATGAACATCCGACGCAAGCCTTGCTTGATGCCTATTCTATTCGTCGCCAGTTAGGGTCAGTTGAAGGAAAAAAAGTCGCTATTTTTGGCGATATTTTACATTCCCGCGTCGCATTAAGCAATATTTATTGCCTAAAAAAGCTCGGTGCAGAAGTAAAAGTTTGCGGACCGCCGACCTTGATACCAAAACATATTGAAAAATTGGGCGTAGGTGTGGAACACGACGTTCGGAAAACATTGGCTTGGTGTGATGTGGCAAATATTTTAAGGATTCAATTAGAACGTCAGGATATTAAACTTTTCCCATCCCTTCGGGAATATTCGCAATACTTTGGCATTTCTGGAAAACTTTTAGAAAGCCTTGATAAACAGATAGTTATCATGCACCCAGGTCCCATCAATCGGGGTGTTGAAATCACTTCTGATGTGGCAGATTCGCCTAATTCTATTATTTTGGATCAAGTTGAAAATGGGGTAGCAGTGCGAATGGCAGTTTTGTATTTATTGGCAGCAAGAAGGAATTAGTTATTGGTTATTAGGGATTGGTTATTGATTGGTTCATAACCAATCAATAACCAAATAAAAAAACCCGCGAGGGACGCTCACGGGTAACGAAACGAATTTTACAATTCTTTAACCAAAACTTACACACATCTTAATTTTACCAACTATTATGCCAAATATGATAAAACGGCATAATTTTTATATTTCAAGTAAAATTTTTTCAATTTTTTTTTAAAACACCTTATCAACAACCCAAATCTAAAACAAGTCGCTCTCTTTTGTGTTCTATAAAAAGGTTTACGCTCACCTTATCATCTTTGTTTCAAATATTGTAAAAAAAAATTCATTTATTTTTATATTTTTTTAAAACTGTATAAGTTTGGTTTTTAAATTGGACTTTGCCTTAATTTTATTCGCATTTATGGACATCTCCCGACTGCCTTTTTCTGCCTTTCCGATGCTCTCAAAGTTTGACATCGCTTATTCCGACAATACCCATCTTTTTGAAAAATATTATGCCTATCCTGTTGATATTCAATCTTTTGAAAAGGTTATTGCTGATAAATCAAAAGTTGAAATTAATCGTGAATTATTGGTTTCTGTGCTAAAAAAGCAATACTCCTCTTTTGATACTGAGGGGGTGGCTACGTGTAAAATAGATTCATTACTTGATAAAAAAACTTTTACTGTAACAACAGCACATCAACCTTCATTACTCACGGGACCTCTGTATTTTATTTATAAAATTTTCTCGGACATAAAATTGGCAGAGGAATTATCGAAAAATTATCCCCAAAATAATTTTGTGCCAATATTTGTCATCGGCGGTGAAGACCATGACTTTGAGGAGGTTAATAGTATTTCTATTTTTAATAAAAGACTCACTTGGGAACGTTCAGATACTGAGGGAGGGGCAGTTGGTATGATGCAAACAAATGCACTGCGGGCTGTTTTAGAGGAATTGAAACCGATTTTGGGCGATTCTGAAAATGCACAACATGTTTTTAATATTATTGAAAAAGCCTACACAAAACACGCTGTATATCAAGATGCTACGCAAGAACTCATACACGCACTGTTTGGAAAATTCGGCTTGATCGTTTTGAATATGAATGACCCTGAATTGAAACGTTCTTTCATTCCGATTATGGAAAAAGAAATTGTCGAGCAGCCTTCAAAATCATTGGTCGAAACAACGCAAAACGAATTAGAGGACTTAGGTTTCAAGGCGCAAGCCTATGCGCGTGAAATCAATTTGTTTTATTTAAGAGAAAATATCAGGGAAAGAATTGTCGAAGAAAACGGTGTTTATCATGCTTTAAACACAGATTTTAAATGGCAAACACAAGCTGATATATTGAAAGAGCTCCATGAAACCCCTCAGTATTTCAGCCCAAATGTTGTCCTTCGTCCGTTGTATCAAGAGTCGGTTTTACCGAATTTGGCATACATCGGTGGCGGCGGTGAACTGGCTTATTGGCTCGAAAGAAAAGCCCAGTTCGCTTACTTTGGCGTTAATTTCCCAATGTTGATACGTCGCAACTCTGTTTTGTTTTTAGAAAAAAACAATCAAGACCGAATGGATAAATTGGAAGTTCAACTCACTGATTTGTTAGAAGATACAGATGTGATGATTAAAAAATATGTTGCACAACAATCAAGTACCCCCCTCAGTATGGCAGCCGAAAAAGCAAAGTTGAGCGATGTTTTAGATAAAGTATTGTCAAAAGTTCTTGCGGTAGATGCGGGTTTAGAAAAAACTGTTTTAGCCGAAAAAACGAAACAATTGCAAAGCATAGATGCTCTGGAAGCAAGGGTCTTGAAAGCCGAAAAACAAAAACATGAAACGTCCTTAAATCAACTCAAAGCCTTGCAACAAAAACTCTTTCCAAGTGGCGGCTTACAAGAGCGGACAGATAATTTTTTACCCATTTATCTCAAACATGGCGAAGCATTTTTCGCCGTATTGAGAGAAAATTTAAATCCGTTGGAAAAAGGATTTATTGTAATTTCGGAATGACAAAAAAAGAGGCTGTATCAAAAGGCAGCACACTATCTAATTAATTTCAGGTTGTTAAATTGAAAAAACAAGTGTTTCAGCTTCTGTTTTTGAAATTGGGATTTCTAAACCTTCCTCCTTCATTCCTTCGAGATGAAATTGGATAGCTTCAAAAATATTTTTTTCAGCTTGTTGTTTTGTTCTTCCTGTTGCTACACAGCCAGGTAAATCGGGTACAAAAGCACTAAAACCAGTTCCCGTTTTTTCAAAAATAACGACATATTTTTTCATTCGTTTAAATTTATTTGAGCCTGTTTCAAAATACTTTTTTCTGTTCCAACTGCAAGGTCGTCAGAAAGCCGATGAACTGCAATAGTGACTAATCCTTTTTTGATTTTATGTTTATATTGCCTGTGGCTTCCTTTTTGACGACAGAGATACCAGCCATCTTTTTCTATCAATTTAATGATTTCACTTGTTTTCATTGTTTTCTCTTTTAATTGACCATCAATTACTTGCGTTCAAACATTTGTAATAAATCCGAAAGAGTCTCTTTCAAATCTTTACGATTGATAATAAAATCAAGAAACCCTTTATCCAATAAAAATTCAGAAGACTGAAAACCTTCTGGCAAATCCCTTTTTATGGTTTCTCTAATAACACGAGGTCCTGCAAAACCGATTAGCGCATCAGGTTCTGCCATATTAATGTCGCCTAACATTGCATAAGAAGCCGTAACGCCGCCCGTAGTTGGGTCGGTCATAAGCGAAAAAAACGGTATGCCTTCTTTAGCCAATTGGCTCAATTTTGCACTCGTTTTTGCCATTTGCATCAAAGAATAAGCCGATTCCATCATTCTTGCACCGCCCGATTTGGAGATAATCATGAAGGGTACTTTCTTTTCACGACTCAAATCAATGCCGCGTTTTATACGTTCTCCAACGACTGAACCCATTGAGCCACCGATAAAACTGAAATCCATACAAGCAATAACAATTTCTCGACCATTAATTTTGCCTATTGAGACAGCGATGGCATCACTCAGTCCTGTCTTTTTGACAGCTTCTGTCAATCGATCTGGATACGCTTTAGTATCTACAAACTTCAACGAGTCTTTTGAAACGACCTCTTCAAACATCGGCTTAGAGCCGCCTGTATCAAATAACAATTTGAAATATTCTCTTGAGCCGATACGCCCGTGATAGTCGCATTTGGGACATTTATGAAAGTTATCACGAAACTCTTTCATTGTAGCCGTTTCGCTGCATTTTGTGCATTTGTACCAAATGCCTTCTGGTGCTTCTTTCTTGTTGACTGTAGCAGTCTTTATACCTTCTTGTAAACGTTTAAACCAACCCATATTTAGGATTTAGGATTTGCAAAATTTGTTTTAAGATATTGAAAAACAATATATTAGAAAACAGAATTTTGTTGTATGTTTTGTTGTGTCCTTTTATTGCAATTTTTCTTATTCTTATTATTTAAGTCAAACAAGGTACAATTTTAAAACAAAAGAGACAGTTTTTTATTATTTTACTTACTTTGTTTTTCCTTTATGTTTGATTTTTTGATCAAATGAAAACGAATTCACGCCCATTCTGGCGGTAAAATTAGTTAAATCTTTTAAACCTACAAGTATATGGAATTTGGTAAAATTAAAGACATATCTAATTTCAACTTCTCATTGACCATTGATCGCCTTGAAACAGTAGATTTACTGAGGGGGGCTTTGTCCCAACGCGATGGATTACCTCGTGTTTATATTGGCTGCACGGGTTGGAGTATGAAAGAATGGACTGGTTGGGTTTATCCAAAAGGTTGTAAACCAACGGATTATCTGCGATACTATAGTCAGCAGTTTAATACGATTGAAATGAATACAACACATTATCGTATCCCCTCAGTAAAAGATGTTGAAAAATGGCGGCGTGAGTCAGCTGAAGATTTTCGATTTGCACCAAAAATGCTCCAAACAGTCAGTCATGCCAAAAATTTGGGGTATGGTACAGGTCTGACCACTAAATTTTGTGAAGCGATTCAAGGTTTAGAAGGAAAATTAGGCGTATGTTTCATGCAAATGCCCCCGCATTTTCGATATGATGATTTAAGTATTTTTGAAAAATATATTTCTAAGTTCCCTAAAACAATTCCTTTAGCGATTGAAATTCGACATGAAGAGTGGTTTTCAAATCCGCATTATTTTAAGACTTTTTTTGATATCCTTGAACAATATCGCGTCTCTAGCGTGATTACAGATGTTGCCGGTCGGAGAGATGTGCTGCATCAGCGATTGACGACACCCTCTGTTATTATTCGTTTTGTCGGCAATGATTTGCATACTTCAGATTATTCAAGGATTGATGAATGGGTTTTGAGATTGAAATCATGGTTCACATTAGGCTTGCATGAAGTCTATTTTTTTACCCATGAACCAGACAATATCAATGCGCCTCGATTAGCAAAATATTTGCATGATAAAATAAAAGACAGTTTTGCAGCCATGTCTTAGGGAAAACAAACTATTTCACATTATTTTTGATGATTAAACACAGAAATTAAGCCGATGCTGAAAAGTATCGGCTATTTTTTTTTAAAAAACCTTTAGAAACTCTGATTCTTTATACGCATAACCCAATATTTTTGCATACAAACTTATTTTTTTGATTAAAAACTTGTAGAACTCGATAGTTCTTTTAAACTTTAGCACTTACAAGCAGAACCGTTATAAAAAGCATTCAAAATTTGAACAAAATTTGAACCGTAAATGGACAACCACTTAAGCCAAAATATGCATACATGAGAATTTACACGATAATTATCGGTTTTGCCTGTTCTTTAATTGTCTCGGCTTGTAGGAATAAACCGCCACAAAAAGTTGAAGATATCGCTCCACCAATAGCAAAAAAGGAGACAAAAATTTTTGAAGAACACGGCAATCGTCGCTTCGACGACTACTTCTGGTTGTCGAATCCACAGGATTCGGCTGTCATGGCTTTGCTGGATGCTGAAAATGTATATTCCTCTAAAATGCTTGCGCATACTGAGGGGTTACAAAACGTGTTGTTCAAAGAAATAATGGACAAACAAGAACTGCAAAAGAAAGATTTACCTATCAAAAAAAATGGTTATTGGTATTATAATCGGTATGAACTGAATCAAGCTTTTCCATTGGTTTGTCGCAAAAAAGAGACTTGGAGTGGGGTAGAGGAAGTGCTGTTGAACTTACCTGAACTCGCCAAAAAATATACTCATTTTGAATTATCTGATGTTGCGGTTAGTCCAGACAACAATTTTGTTGCCTATCTGGTGGATACAACTGGAGAAAGGCGGCATATTTTGTATATCAAAAACCTATCTACAGGTGAACTTTTGGTCGTATTACTATATGCCCCAATAAAGATAAATTGCCGACTCTTTGATTTGTTTAAAGCCAAGACATACGACTTGTCT
>JAYSQG010000417.1:0-5443 GCA_043721685.1 Saprospiraceae bacterium
CGACATATTAAAACAACTCAACGATACCATTATAAACGTTATGCCCAACGAAACAGGGGATAGTTTCTATAAACTTATCAGTTCTTTTTTGAAAAAGAAAAGAACTGATTATTTCAGTGTCGGTTTCGTGCTCTCCATTTATTTCGCAAGCAATGGACTCATGGCCTTGATGCGCAGCTTCGAAAAAAACCATGTCATCTTTCAACGTATCCCGCCCCTTCAAAAACGCATTCGCGCTATCGGCATGACTTTCATGCTCGGTGGTTTGCTCATCATCAGCACCTTATTAGTCATTTTAGGCAATCAGATTTTTAACTTTGTATTTAAACTATTAAGAATCAACCAATTAGGCGTTTTCTTCCTTATCCTTTTAAAATGGTTGGCAGTCGTCGCTGCCATATATATTGGCATCGCAGTCATCTATAGGTTCGGTATTACACTCAAAAAGAGGTTGCACTTTTTCTCGCCAGGTGCACTAGTTGCCACATTTTTATCCTTGCTGTCCAGTATCCTTTTCTCCTTCTATGTGGACAACTTTGGTCAATATGACAAGGTCTATGGCTCTTTTGTTGCAGGTATCATCCTACTTTTATGGCTTCAACTCAATGCCACTATCCTTATTGTCGGCTTTGAATTGAACGCTGCCATCGCTGTCAATCATGATCTAATATCTCAAATAAAAGTTATTGAAAACACTGCCGCAGCAACAGCAAAAGCAGAAGATCAAGTGATAAGTGATAAACTATAAGTGATAAGTATGTACGTCCTAACTTATCACTTCCAACTTATCACTTTTCACTTGATCTTCAACTTCTTTTTGATATTGTCAAAAGAAGAATTATAAATTTTATTTTTAATAAAAAAATTAAAATCAGAAGCGACCATTTGCTCCCAAGTCACCCCCTCAGTATTTGAACCATCAGAAGAGTGTAATTCCTGTTTTTGGAATTTTTTATACTGCTTTTCAGCTACCTTATATTGATTCGACAAAAGATAAATATGCGCCAAATTCAGCTGAATGACCAAATCCTCTGGGTTGTTTTTAGCTAAGATTTCGGCAATCGTTTGGGCTTTGCTAAGTTGATTTGAAAGTAACAAAGCGCGTGTATGTTTGGTCTGAATGGCAACAGAAGGAAACTCAAAAGCTGTTCTTTCAGCAAGAGCTGCCATTGCGTCAAAGTCACCATTTTGTTCTAACTCATTGATTTTCAATTTCATACCATCGAGCTCGAACATGCGTTTTTCTAAGCTTTCATTATTCGTTTCAGCATAGCAATCTTTTTTCATCCATGAAACCAGTATCTCTTTTTCACTTTTTGCTTTTACATTGTACTCTTCGGGTGTAAAATTATTGATCACTTTAGACAACATACACATTGAGACTTCAGATACTGAGGGGGTCAATTTCCCTTCAAAACTGGCTTGGAAATCTTGAAAAAACGCCTCTCGTTGTGCACTCGACCACAAAGACGCGCTCGACGACATATTTTGTCTGTTATTATTATAAATGGGTGCTAATTTTGCAACAACTGCCGATATTTCGATCCGTACATTCATTCCCGATTTCAAACTTGGATTTGACAAACCAATAACAAAATTGGGCTTCGAGACATAAGACTCCACAACACCACCTGTCATATTTTGCCGTGATGTGTAACGGTCATATTGCCATTTCTTATCGTCCTTTTCTTCAAAAAATTTACCCCCCTCAGTATCCAACACATAGATATCACATGCAGCAGTACCTGTCGGTTGCACAAATCGGCTGATGAAAGTTGCTGAAATACCCGTTTTATCCACCAATTTGGTCAATTGTGCTGCCAAACTCACCCATTCCATCGGCTCATTTTTAGATTCCATAGCTGCAAATGAATAATACCAACGAACTGTACCTGTCGGCAACTGAACAGGCAAAGTCAGTCTTGACCGACCATTAATTTGCGAAACAATGCGACTATCTAAATAAAAGCTTTGCGGTGGTGTGAGTGTTACAACTAAAAAAGTAGTATCATAAGGACGGATTTGTTGCGAAAACAGCGTCGTCAGAAAACCTACCGCAATGATGAAAGTAATGATAATTTGTTTCATAAAAAGCTATGATTAAGGCTATTAAATATTAATTTATTATATTATAAGATTTTTATTATAAAAAAAGTGAAATAAGCGATCTGTGAGTTTTAAGAAAAACACCTCTAAATGCTTATTTCACTTTTTTTATAACAATATATTATGACAAAACGAAGATACAAAAATGTTTATTTCATCATAAATACTCTTTTATGCCGCTTTGTTAAAATATTGCCGTAGCAATGCGCCTGACGATGTAGCTAACCCCGTGACAAACCCGCCTAATGTACCCGACGCATAAATTAATTGTGTACCACTCAATTGTCCACCCAACATACCCGAAATAGTGTTCACCATCAAACCACCATTGACGGCACTTTGATAAGCAGCGTAGATACTCCAAATCAAAAACATGGATAAAAAACCATAAGCGAAGCTCTTGGCTGGTGTATCTGCAACCCAATATCCCACCCAAAAACCGACAATAGCGATTGTCCACCAAGGAAATAGGATTTGTGCTAAAATACCCAAAAGCGCAATGGATGCAACGCCAACAAAAGACGACATAACCTGCTCCTTAATCGTCTTACCAGCTTCATTTACTTTAGTGGCATGTGCATCAACATCAAGAACTTTTTCTTTTATTTCGCCAAATTCACCATCTATATTTTTAAGACTGCCCATTTGATTTTGAATCTCATCAAAAGACATTTTGCTTTTACTCTTGTCTGCCATTTTAAATTATTTTATAATTGTTAAGTAGTTGATTTTTAAGTTATTGAACCTTTAAAAACTCTTGAACACTTGTCAGGTTAGCATGTTTTTCATCCGCTTTGCGCATAAAAATTGCTTCGTAATATTCTCCTTTTGTCCAAGTATCCACGAATTGGTCGTAATTCTTACTACCTGGATTACCAGATTGACCGCCGGGATAAACGACATAGGCATGTGGTCTGTCGGGTGCTAATTCGACAATCATACGCCACGAAGGACCGTGATTTTTCTTAACGGCATTGATTGATTTAGCATATCCACCATTCGCAATGTGAGCACGTCCAAAACCTGGGATATTAGCAATATGTGGTATTTCTGTATCTTTGTAATGCGTCCAAATCATAGTAGGTTTGTCTGGATATTTCAATTGAATCTCAGCTTGTACTTTAGGTAGTTCGGCTGCCATGGCTTTGAAACTTGTGTTTAACAAGTCTTTAGCTGTTTCTTTTTTATCTTTAGTTGCTTGAATATCAAAAAATTTGTTGTTCGCATCCCCCCTCAGTATTGCGACCGTTCGCCATGACGTTGGTTTCAAAATGCGGTCTTTTTCAGGTCTTGTCAATACTTCATCCCAAACTTCGCTGTAAAAGGCTTTAAACCATTCCTCGAAATAAATAGGTGCCACTTCATCTGTATTGTAGTTGTAATCCCAATTTTTCAACGCTGTAAAAAGCGGCTTCATTTCAGCCGTTAATGCCGTTGTATCTAACAGTTTTAACATCGTCGGCAAAGCTTCTTGAGCCATTAGGCTGAAATTATTGCCCTGCATTTTTTTCATAGAGTCAATTGTTATGTCGTTCATTTTTGACAACAAATTATTGACAATACGCCCACGATAAGCTTCAAAATTTTCTGAATTGTAATAATACGGATAAGAACCATCGGTTGACTGCTGATTGGCAGATGAAACAAAACCACGCGCTGGGTTTTTATAAGCAGGGTTCATATCCTTTGGCACAAACCCTTTCCAAGCATTGGCAGAACTAGAGCCATCTTGTACAAAACGCCCTTGTTCTTTCGTTTTTATGGGGAAAACACCACCTAATCGTAGCGCAATGTCTCCATTTTTGCAAGCAAAAGCGAAATTTTGAGCAGGTACGTTATAGCCTTCAAGCGCTTTTGCATAGTCATCATAATTTTTTGCTTTATTGAGCATTACAAATGATTTAATACTCGACTTCAGTACATCATTCGCCAACCAATGGAAAGCCATATTTGCCGTAGGCATCGTATCGTTGTCATAAACAATGGGTCCCCAAACAGAATATTTCACGGTGTCTTTGATAGTACCAACACCTTTGACGATGATATCTTCAACACGCAGTTCCACTTTCTTAGTTGCGCCATCATACTCATATTCTGTACGTGCAGGGTTCGTCCACTTCATTGAGTACCAATCCGCAACATCATGTCCCACATTGGTTTGCGTCCAAGCTATGTCATCATTAAAACCGATGATGATTGCGGGTAAACCGGGTATTGAAACGCCATAAGCATTCATTTCAGGTGTCGAAATTTGCATTTCATACCAAATCGAAGGCATTTTAAGCCCTAAATGCGGGTCGCCACATAAAATAGGGTTTTTGTTTTTTGTTTTTGATGGTCCGACTACCCAATTGTTTGAACCATTGCCTTCGTCGGGCTGCAAGTCTTCGTGCATGCTCGGAAAGTCAATCATACTGAGGGGGTTGATTTTACTGTCTGAAACAGCCGAAGTCGCCCCTTTTAGTACAGGTGCTGCCTTAAAAGACGTTCCCGAAGGCACAACAGGTTGTTGTTCAGGAAAAGTTTCAGGGAAAATAAAATCAAAATCGTTACCGAACAAAGCTTTTGCATTCGTTGCTTGCACATCGTTTTCGGCGAGAGCCAAGTCCATAGCCATGTATGCCGCCAGCAAAGACATACGCATCGGTGTCCACAATTCAGGTTTTGCACTTAGAATTTTATATTCAATCGGATAATCTCTTGAGTCTAAGTTACCTATAAAAGAATTCGCGCCCATGCAATAAGCGTTAACCATTGCCCAAGTTTCAGGCTCGGCTTGCCATTCTTGCACTGTTTTTTCAGCACCCATCGTAATCCCACGCCTCCGTTGCAGTTTATCAATATCAACTGTAGACAAACCGACACGTATGGGTCTATCACCGAGAATCTCAGACAATCGTCCGCCTGCTGCTCGCGTAATAAAATCCATTTCCCACAAGCGGTTTTGCGCGTGCAAATTTCCTTGAATGAAAAAGGCATCTTCTATGTTTTCAGCAAAAACATGCGGCACCATGCGGTCGTCATAAATAACTTTAACATTGTTTTTCAGTCCTTGGGCATATTGATTCCCTGGTATTTCATCAAGCGGTTTGGCATTGTGCCAAAAACCTTGAAAAGGACTGAATAAGCTACCGAGAGCAGGAATAGGCGCCCCTTTTATGTTTTGTGGTGTATTGAGAAACCACGTTAAAGCAATGGTCGCTAAGAGCGACAGAAGTAATTTGGTTAGCTTCATATTGTTTTGTTTAAGCCTTCTCGAATAAGATTCAAAAAAACTGTATAGAATGCATTTAATACTGAGGGGGTGAAAAACGGATAAATGTAGGGAATTCAAAAC
>JAYSQG010000418.1:0-5204 GCA_043721685.1 Saprospiraceae bacterium
AGCTGAACAAGCTATGATACTTGCTAAACAGCAAGCTGAACAAGCTATGATACTTGCTAAACAGCAAGCTGAACAAGCTATGATACTTGCTAAAAAAGAAGCTGAACAAGCTATGATACTTGCTAAAAAAGAAGCTGAAAAAGACTTAGAGCGCCGAAATACGATTCATGCATTGTTGAAAATCAATTTTACGCCTGAAAAAATTTCAGATGTACTAGGGTTTGACTTAGATTATGTCTTGAAAGTGGCTGCGGATCAATAAATTCGTTGGTTTTTATATCTTTATACATTAGGTTTTGTGCTTCACTTTGGTCGCACAAAACCTAATTTTTTTTACGCCAAGAGTTTTTAATGCGCTCAAAAAGTACACTTGATTTAATTTTTAATTCTATTGTTTATCCTGTATTTGTGTTATAAATCAAAATATTATCCCTATTTTTTCAAAAAAATAATATTTTTCTATGGTAAAAATTTGGGTAATAAAAATTAACTGCTAATTTTAACAGAATTTATAAGACAAGGAGTCCATGGTTAATTTGCCAATAGTCATTCGAACTCAGACTTAATCAAAACCATATTAAAGCCAAGGACTCTCTCGAATGACTGGAAGCTATTTTCTCACCTTTTAAATTTATCAAGCTATGACTTACGACGCAAGAAATCTACGTAACGTAGTCTTGTTGGGGCATTCGGGCTCCGGAAAAACCTCCTTCGTAGAATGTATGCTTTTTGAAGCAAAAGCCATTCCGCGAAGGGGGAGAACAGAGGACGGGAACACCGTCAGCGATTTTACACAGATTGAACAAAGTCGAGGCAGCTCGATTTTTTCAACTTTAATGCACGTTGGTTGGAAAGATTGCAAAATCAACATTATTGACACACCGGGCGCAGATGATTTTGTAGGCGAAGTCGTCTCTGCTTTGAAAGTTGCCGACACAGCAATTATGATGCTCAACGCTCGCTCGGGAGTTGAAGTCGGCACGGAACTCATTTGGGAGTATGTCCAGACAAACAAAACACCTACTCTCTTCGTTATCAATCAATTAGACCACGACAAGGCGGATTTTGACGCAACGCTCGAACAAGCACAAGCGCGTTTTGGCAACAAAGTTTTGCCTGTTCAGTACCCTCTCAGTACAGGCGATGGTTTTGACACCATCGTGGATGCTTTGCGGATGGTGGTCTATAAATTTCCCGATTCAGGTGGCAAACCTGAAAAACATCCCATTCCAAACGCTGAAATGAGCCGTGCTGAAGCGATGCACCAATCCCTCGTCGAAGCCGCTGCGGAAGGCGACGAAGGCTTGATGGAATTGTTCTTTGAAAATGGCACATTGACAGAGGAAGAACTCACAAAAGGGCTGAATGTCGCTTTGGCAACACAGTCATTTTATCCAGTTTTCTGTGTGTCTGCTACGCAAAATATGGGTAGTGGGCGTGTTATGGGCTTTATCCACGACATCTGTCCGTCACCGAATGAGCGTCCAGAAGCACCCCTCAGTAATGGCGACACTTTGGCTTGCGATGAAAAAGGCAAGACGGCTGTTTTTATTTATAAAACCATGTCAGAGCCAAATGTGGGCAATGTATCCTATTTCAAAGTATATAGTGGTACGCTGAACAGTGGCGATGATTTGGTCAATGGCGAAAATGGCACCGTTGAACGCATCAACCAAATGTTCGTTTCGGAAGGTAAAAACCGCGAAATGGTTTCACAACTTTTGGCGGGTGATATTGGGGTGACAGTTAAATTGAAAAATTCTCACACGAATAATACATTGAATGTCAAAGGTTCTGATATTAAGATTGAACCCATTCATTTCCCTTCACCACGTATGCGGGTCGCTGTGTCGCCACCTTCTAAACATGAAGTTGAAAAATTGGCACGTGCACTCCATACGATTCAAGAGGAAGACCCAACGATTATCATGGAGCAGAGCATCGAGTTGAAACAGATGATTCTGCACGCACAAGGGCAAATGCACTTGGATATTGTGAAATATCGCTTAGAAAAAGTCTATAATGTCCATGTGGATTATATTACGCCGCGCATTCCGTATCGAGAAACGATTACGAAAATGGCAAATCACAGTTATCGCCACAAAAAACAATCAGGTGGGGCAGGTCAATTTGCCGAAGTTCACATGCGTATCGAGCCTTATACTGAGGGGATGCCTGCGCCAGAAGGTTTGAATGTGCGGAACACAGAAGAGCATGTATTAACCTGGGGCGGTAAATTGATTTTCAACAACTGTATCGTCGGTGGTGCGGTTGATGCACGGTTTTTGTCGGCTATTTTAAAGGGGATTATGAGCAAAATGCACGAAGGTCCTTTGACAGGTAGTTATGTTCGTGACATTCGGGTATCTATTTATGATGGCAAAATGCACGCTGTGGATTCTAATGATATGGCGTTTATGACAGCGAGTTCTCAAGCTTTCAGGGAAGCGTTTCCGATGGCAGGACCGCAGATTTTAGAGCCTATCAATGACCTTGAAATCCTTTGTGACGGCGAAGTGATGGGCGAAGTGATGAGTGATTTGCAGACGCGTCGTGCCATCATTATGGGCATGGATGCGGAAGGGCATTATCAAAAAATCTTAGCACGTGTGCCGCTTGCCGAGTTGCATGATTATTCGCCTTCTTTGCGGTCTATCACACAAGGCAAAGCGAAATTTACAACAGAATATGCTGATTATCAAGCTGTTCCAGGCGATATCCAACAGAGATTGATTGAGGAACATAAGCACGAGTTGGAGGAGGAACACGCGCATTAATGATAAAGTAAATCGTTGATAATGCCTATTAAGCCGATGCTTCACTTAGAAGCATCGGCTTTTTCACTTCCCATTTTTCACTTCCCACTTATCACTTCATCAATGCCGCACGATGAGCTTCTTCGTCTTCACCTCCTTCCCATATTGCAGCGTCACGAAGTAAGTGCCATTCGGATAATCAACCGTTGGTATCTCTAGATTGCCGACGGTAGTACCCCTCAGTATTTTTGAGAAAATCACTTGTCCAGAAGCCGTTTTAGCTTCTATCGTTACGTCTGTGGGGTTTGTGAATTGATAGGTGACATTCGCTTGGTTGCGGGTGGGGTTGGGAGAGACAGAGAAGCTTTGTTTACTAAAACCTGTTGTATTGGACAATTCTGTATTTAATATCGCATCAGCGTCGCTTATTTTGTCTTTTGACTTTTCGGTTGTGGTGACAAGTGGTTCGCCATTAGCGACTACGGATGCGTTTGACGCAATAACAATAGGTACTTTAATGCCGACGACGGAGGGGAGCAATTGCTGTATCTGCTCTCCCTTATTGTTCGGTATTGTGAAGCAGGGGATGCGGATGCTGTCTTTGAAAATGCCTTTTTTCGTTAATTTATAGACCCTTTTGTCATTCGATTCGTGGATGATGATGAGTGCTTTTGCACCCGCACGTTGGGCATTGAGACACATCTGCGTCACATCATAGTCTTTGTTGTAGTCTATGACTGCGATTTTACCTTTCAGATTGGCGGTGATTTTGGTGGCACGCCGTTCTGTTTGATACCGCATCGGCAGTTTGCCTGCGCTGTCTCTGACCGTGTGCGGCTTCAAAACTATGACCGTATCGTATGCCATGACCATTTCGCCGATGAGGTCTTGCGTCAGTGCTGCACCGAAGTCGGCACTCAAGACGGTGATGTTTCTGCCTGTGTTGTACACGGCTAATTGGCTGCTGTCCGTTTGTGCTTGGCTTGTCACTGCCAGCAGTACGAGGACGAGGAGGATTGTATTTTTCATTTCTTGTTTGCTTTTTTTTTATTAGAAACCGCAACATTTTTTGATTTCCTTAATGGTTTGATTAATTGATAGAGGAAATATAATGGCAAAATAAAAAATAATAAACTTAGGTAAAACCCTAATTCAGCTTTATCTTCGGGCAATATCATATAGTCATAATCTCTACCATATAAAATTTTTACTTGGCTGCCGATGCTATAATTCCCTTCTATACAATCAACTCGTCCAATAGATAGATTATATTCTTTTTCATGTAAGGACACTTTTATAGTACCTCCACTTTTGCCGCACTCACCTCTGTTAAGAACAGTACAAAATTTTTCTTCTCCAAACTTCTTTATTCTGTAATTCCTTAATGATGTATCAAAAAAAAGTGTTGAAAAGTATGCACAGGTTATAAAACATAAAAAATAAGTTAATTTGCTCATTTTCAATAATTAATTTAATTATTAAGATTTTGTTTTAATAGATTTTCTAATTTCTTATCAATGGTCTTACAACCCTAGTATTATCTTGAGCTATTTGTGCAGAAGGTTTGAGTAAAGTAGAATTACTATTACCAGAATTTAAAGAAGTTCTTACTTTATCCGAGGTACTTTGTAAGGTATTGCCAGCTTGAATTTCACCCGCAGCGTTGTTACTTTTAGCTTTCTCTAAACTTTTTTCAGCATCAACTACATTTTGGGCTCTTCCAGAACTTTTGGCATCACCAAGTGCAACTCTTTCTGCTCTATTAAGTGCATTTTCTTTCACTTTTATATCTGCCTCTTTTACAATTTTTACCTCATTTCCTATTCCCCCCATAATAACATCTGAAAGAACTTGTTTACCACTAATGTTACCATCAATAGTTTGTTTGGTAACAGATTCCGCAGCATCAATGCCAGCATTAACACCAATTGCAGCTACTCTACCCAATTTTACCACTGATGAAATGCCCCCACTTAAAGCACCCGCAGCACCTGCAATTGCTGCTTTAGTATAACTGACTTCTTTTAATGATTTACCTTCAAAAACTACTTGTGTAGCGACATCTAAAGCAAAGCCAATAAGAAATCCTGACACGCAAGTTGGGCATTGTCCGTCAGGGTCATCATATCGAATTGGATTATTTTTCGCAAAATGATAAGGTGAGATTTGCATTTGGTCATCGTCTTCACTTTTGCGGTCAACCGTCACAAACCGTCCAATTGCTACATCGTAAAACCTCCAATCATGGTGATTCCAGTTCAAGCCAAAATCATCATTCCACTCCTTGCCATTGTAGGCGTACTTGTTCTTTCCACCCGCGCCATTAAAATTACTTTCCATATTCAACCCAAACGGATAGTACGAATTGATTTGTTGCACATCCGAAACGACAACCGTACCATCATTGTCCGCATCTGAAAACGTTACCCGTGTATTACCTAAATGGTC
>JAYSQG010000419.1:0-4039 GCA_043721685.1 Saprospiraceae bacterium
TATAAGGTGTGCGGTGATGTTCTTGTGACATCAAATTGATTTTTTCTTCTGTCCAACCTTTTGCCTGTGCGATGCGTTCAGCACGTTCTTCGACTAATCTGAATCGGAATGCAATAAGCATTTTTCGGAGTTCTGCGAGTTCCGAATTTTCTAAATCGTTGGCAAGGAGTTGTATCAACTCTATTTGTGCCGCATTAAATGGTTTATTTAAAACTGCTTCCATGTTATTATTTTTTACAAAAATAGCGTTTTCTACCAAATGTATCGCATAAAACTTCTCTTTTCTTACTGAATAACAAAATGGTTTAGGCAACACACTGCCTAAACCATTTCTGTTTGCTTTTCTGAAGTCACTGACCATTGAACATGTCTGTCGCCTTTGATTTCTGTCATGGGTTTGTGGTTTTACTGAGGGGGTATAGGTCGTTCTTAATTTATCAAGACAACATCTGATAAGTACAGAATTGGTAAAACAATAGTCGATAGCATTTTTGCCGCTAAAATGAGTTCTTCACCCAATTTCATGGCATAATCAAAAAAATCTAATTCTGTATTTCGCTTTTCTCTTATTTTAACAACTAAAGAACTGGACAACTTTAGTAGCAAATTGATATGCTGAGTTATTTGAATTGATATGTTTTCAGTTTTTTGCCATCTGTTTAATTGAAGTTTAATATTAAAGAGTATATCTTCTAACTGGATAAGCACTTCAAAGTTAAAATCACTCGGTTTAGTTCTCGACAAATAATTCCCTGCATCTAATAAGAATGATTTACAATCCTTATGAGATGACAATTGAGGTATTTGACCCTTGAACTGTATCAATCGTTCTTTTCTGATAACGAATTGCTGTTTGTAGTTGATTAATTAACGTTGTTGTCTGGTGGATTTTCATAAATTTCTTTTAATAATGTTTCAAGTGCGCTAAGTTCTGAAATTAATGGCTTAATTGCAAACAAATGATAGTGCATTAATTGTTGAGGTTCTAAAATACTCAACAAATTTAATTGTGCTTGTTTTAGGTCATTATTGATTTTATTGGCAAGGTCGCTGATATCGTAAGGCTCATAATCAAAAAATAATTTTTCAAAGCATATACTCACAGGTATCATATCCGCAATAATATCGAAAACCTTTACTTTATAACCATCATACTGTATATCGCTTTCTATCAATAACTCTGTGGCAAAATGGATAATTTTGTTTACTTTCCGACAATAATATAATGTTAGCCCTTCTGTTCCTCTGGGTCGTTCTAACAAAACGGCTAACCAATACTCGTCTTCTGTCTTTAGTATGTTTTCAATGACGGCATATTGTAGAGGCGTTTTTTCTGTTATTTCTTCTTGGATTTGTAATTCATTTATGGGCGTTTTCGTATTGTCTTTGATTTCATCTACAGGCAATTTTTTTATGTAGTTTGACAGGCTGACAGCTAAACTGTTGCGCTCTATTCTTTCATCTGAGGATGACACAATGCCATTATCTTTTTGATTTTGCAATGTTGTTAATCGTCCTTCCAATAGATGAATATCTACCTTATCTTCATCACTGATTAATAAATTACTCAATAAGGCAGATATGACCTCCTGTAATTTTCCTTTTCCTATCAGTTTGAGTAATTCTGTTTTCATATCAATTTATTTTGATGATTTTTGATTCACTTATTTCTGCTCTACCGCCACACCCGCCCTATCGCCGCCTGTATCTTCGCTTCCATCAAGCCTATCAGTTCTTTGTTCGCTTGCACTAAACTTTGCTCGCGCTCGATTTGGGTGACTATTTCGCTTTGGATACTGAGGAGGGGTAAGGGGATTTGTATCTGATTCAAATTAGCTTGATTTAATTTAGGTTGAGCTGAACCAGTTACATAATTCTTCAAATCAATTGAATTTAAATAGATTTCAATAAATCTTTGTGTTGCTCTATGTTCAAATTGTAAGATATGAGCATGATTATTTACCCAATTCTTTCCAGAAATTGAAAATGCAATAGGTGTGACACGTGCCAAAAGGTTCGCACCATCTTCAGATACAAGTAAATAATCGCCATCAAAAATATAATCCTCAACATAATCAACAATTCCAGATGCTCCATAATATGGATAAGTTCCCGATTGTCTATCTGATTTTGTTACTGGTTTTCTTTGGCTATCAAGATTTTTGCATATTTCCCCCAAAGCCACCATCACCCAATCCGCTTCCACCTCAATCATCGGCTTATAGTTTTTCACCACCTGCTTCGCGCCGTCTATGATGCGCTGATAGCTTTCTATTTTGCTCACTATTTCACGTTGAATACTGAGGGGGGGTAATGGAATTTGAATTTCTTTTATATACTCAAAACCAACACGAGGTAATTGAGAACCACTTAAACCCAACATGACTTCATTATTAAATTTTTGAGTTCTGATGATATATTGATAAAGTTGTGGTAAAGCTATTTCATTATCTTTTACTCTTAGAGCGTAAATATCTGTTGAACAAATACCTTCAAAATCAACTAATAAAACCTTGTTAAGATTTGGGCGAAGCTTACCAAATAAAATATCATTCGGTTTAAATTTTGTTTTCAAACTTTTAATTTCTTGATATTCGCTTTCTAATTCACCAACTAAAACACCTGTATTTGATTCAATATTTTCTAATCCTACATATTTTACCTTCCCCTCTAAATCTTGCGGATTGATACTTTCATTTACTTTGTGAAAAACATCCCCCAACTTCACCATATCAAAATCCGACACCCCCTCAGTATCCACGACCTTATAACGGTCAGCCGACAAATTATAATCCCCATTTTCTGCAATCTTTTCTTTAGGAACAAGCACTGCCAAAGGCGAATCCATGTCAAAAGGTTGTTTATCCGTCAAAGCACTTTTATAATCATTGAGTAATGTCAAAGCATTAGGCAAGTCGCTGTTGTTATTAGAACGGCGTTGAGCGCCCAAATCAAAGCCATCGCCACTGATTTTGACAAAAAGAATATTGTCTGTTTTTTTAGCCAAGCCTTTATCCATCAATAAAATGGAGGTTTTGACGCCTGAATACGGCTGAAATATGCCCGCAGGCAAGGAGACAACGGCATACAAGTATTTGTTTTCGACCAAAAACCGTCTTAACGCCTTGTAAGCTGTTCCCGATTGAAAAATAACGCCTTCGGGAACGATGACTGCCGCCCGTCCTTCGGGTTTGAGGTGTTCGGCAATATAATCAACAAACAATACTTCTGACCGATTGGATTTAACGCCAAAACGACTGTGCGGCGTAATACCGCCTTTGGGCGACATAAACGGTGGATTCGCCAATATGACATCAAAATAATCACCCCAACGGTCTTGGCTCGTCAAAGTATCGTATTCAAACACATTCGGCGTTCGGAAACCATGCAAATAAAGATTGACCAGGGACAACCGCACCATATCGGGCGATATATCATAGCCAATCAAGTTTTTAGAGAGCGTAATACGCTCATCTGGCGTGAGTCCTTTCCCTCCTGAACGATTACTTTGTGCTAAAATATGCTTGTAACTTGCTATTAGGAAACCCGCAGTACCACAAGCAGGGTCTCCGATGCGTTCATGTTTTTGTGGTTGGATTACGGCAGCCATAAAGTCAATAATATGGCGTGGTGTACGGAATTGTCCTGCATCGCCTTGCGAACCTAAAACCGATAACAGGTATTCAAACGCATCGCCCAAACGTTCGGAATGGTCGTATTTGAAATCGTTGATGGTTTTCAGAAACATCGTCAAGGTTTCGGGGTCTCTGTAAGGCAAATAAGCATTTTTGAAAATATCGCGGAACAGTTGTGGCAGATTCGGATTCAAATTCATTTGTACAATGGCTTCACTGTACAACATCAATCGTTCATTGCCACCTATGGCAGGGTTAAAGAGTTCTCGCCAAGCA
The DNA here is from genome assembly GCA_043721685.1 of Saprospiraceae bacterium. Classification (GTDB taxonomy): domain Bacteria; phylum Bacteroidota; class Bacteroidia; order Chitinophagales; family Saprospiraceae; genus JAAFJT01. The sequence continues at coordinate 3,912 of JAYSQG010000419.1, forward strand.
TATTTTTTATATTCGCCTGTAAAGAAAGACGATTCGCCACCGAGTTCAATGGATTCTAAATCCATATCGTCCATGAATTTATAAATCATGGCAACAGTGATTTGTTCTACTTGCGATTTAGGGTCAGG
>JAYSQG010000420.1:0-2729 GCA_043721685.1 Saprospiraceae bacterium
AATGGTGAATGGTGAATGGTGAATGGTGAATGGTGAATGGTGAATGGTGAATGGTGAATGGTGAATGGTGAATGGTGAATGGTGAATGGTGAATATGGCGAAACAGAATTTAATTCTTAAATAAAACAAATGATTTATTTTATTTAAGAATTAAATTTTATAACTAAAATAAATTTCTTAATAAAATTTTGTTTTACAAATTATTTAAATTATTAAAAAGATGCCTCCAGCTGCTCGATTGACTGATATGCACGTTTGTCCACTCGTCACAGGCGTTGTGCCACATGTAGGTGGACCGATTATGGGACCCGGCGTTCCGACCGTCCTCATTGGTGGACAACCTGCTGCCGTCGTCGGTGACCTCGTAACGTGTACAGGTCCGCCCGACACAATTGCCAAAGGCTCGGCAACAGTCATGATTGGCGGAAAACCTGCGGCACGCATGGGCGATTTGACCGCACATGGTGGCAATATCGTCTTAGGTTTACCAACAGTCATGATTGGCGGTTGAGAGTCGTTTTTGAGGAAAAAATACTGAGGGGTACAGATTTAGGAAATTTTTAAAATTTCTTAAATGTTGATTATCAATTATTTGTAAAATTCACCATTCACCATTCACCATTAAAAAAAAATGCTTGAACGTCAAAAATTTCTCGGTCGCGGTTGGGCATTTCCGCCCACTTTTAGCCATCGAAAGGACAACAACAGCGGTGTCGAAATGGTCGAAGCCAAAGAAGACATTGACCAAAGCCTCGAAATTTTGCTCAATACGTCATTGGGCGAGCGGGTGATGCAGCCGACTTATGGCTGCAATCTGAAAGATTATCAATTCGAGCCGATGAATGCCTCCCTCGTAGGGCGTTTACGCGACTTGGTTGCGAACGCTATTTTGTACTACGAACCACGTATCCGTGTCGAAAAAATTGAGGTGTCGGAAGCCGATGTATTATTAGGCAAATTGCTCATCGAAGTCGAATACACTGTCCGCACAACCAATTCAAGATACAATTATGTCTATGATTTTTACTTAAAAGAAGCTTCTAACTGAATATTTTCACTTTTCACTTTTCACTAAAATAAATGTTTGACTTAACTCAAAATACGCACCCTTTGACACGCGACGGCAAAAGCCAAGCGGACCGACAAAACCTACGGGCTTTGTCGCCCGACTTTGCACGACCCGATAGCCGCGACGAGAAGCAAATTTTGGCTTATCTCTACGAGTTTGCCAAAGCGGTGATTTTTGAGGATGAAAAAGGTGTAAAGGACAATTGGCAGGAGTTTTTTCGAACAGGCTCGTCGGTTCAGTTGGCTTTGATTTCGCAGTTCGACCCAGAAACGTTGCAGACGGATTTCAAAGACGCACAAATGCGCTTGGCAGATGGTTTGGAAGCAGGCAACTTTTACCCTTTACTCGATTTTCTTTTTGAAACGGCTTTGTCCATTGACAGATGGCACAAAGCCTTGTCGAGTGATACAGAATTTATTGATGGTCAATTGATTATAAACGAAAGCCCGTTGCGATTGACGATTCAAAACCTCATACAATCGAACCTACAAACGGCTTTAAAACAACTAATTGGGACGGCAAACAGTATTTCCGATTTCAATGTTGCCCCCCTCAGTATCCAATACGAAACAACGCAAAATGCAGAGGAAAAAGAGGATATTACCCAAAAAATAAACAGAACCATCTTTTCCTTACCTTCATTTGAAGATGAAACAAAGAGATTGTGGGAGCTTTCACAAGCTGATTTTGTCCTTCGTGACGCGACCTTGCAATCAGCAATGAATACGCCGCTCGCTTTCAATGCGGTGGCGATGGAACGTTTGACCGACTTATTTTCGACATTTTATAAAGGTGTCAGTAAAATCGTCGCCGATACTGAGGGGGTCTCTATTTTACAATCCACGCAATTGCATGAGCCACATTTGGGCTTGTTGTATGCTTTTTTGCGCTTATTTGGTTTTGTGCAAAGCGACCTCAATCAGATGCCAAAACGGCACCTCGATTTTTATTTTCGGCAAGTGCTTGGTCTAAAGCCGCGCCCTTTTGTGCCCGACGAAGTGCACCTTATTTTTGAACCAAATAAGCCATTTAACTCTGCCAAAATAGACCTAAAAACACTATTATTGGACGGAAAGGACAGCCGAAAAGCCGAAATCCAATTCGCCACAACCGACGAATTGATTGCGACACAGGCACAAATTGCAGCTTTGCGCACGCTGCATTTTGGTACTTTTCAAAAGGAAAAAACAACCCTTTTTGCCGCACCCATTGCCAATTCTGCCGATGGTAATGGCGCACCTTTTGCTCCTGAAATGGATACAAGTTGGGCAGCACTTGGCTCTACATTTTATACGGCATTGGATGCTGACAAGCACCCCGTAAGTAAAATAATGCCGACGGCGCGGGTGGGTTTGTTGGTGGCTTCGCCTGCTTTGCGGTTGGCGGAAGGGTTGCGAACGTTGACTTTGAAACTTGGCTTGCCGTTAGTCTATTACAATATTACGCAGAAGGGTTTAGAAATTTTGAGAAATGGGTTGATTTCTTTAGTTGATATAAAACCATCTTCATTTTTCAGTATAGAAAAAGATAAGAAGAATGCTATCAAAGCTTATTATGAAATCGTAGATGAAAGGGACATTCCCGATGGGACTTTTTTACTTGAGGTTGAACAAAATATTAATACAGCATTGAATTTGATTCAAAGTATGTTTGAGTACCA
>JAYSQG010000421.1:0-7658 GCA_043721685.1 Saprospiraceae bacterium
AAAAAAATGAAATCTAATTTAATTAAAAACATAGCATTAGGCATATCATTGATATTTGCCTACTCATGTAAAAAAGGAAATGAGTCAATTCCTTTAAATAGTGCTAATATTAAATCACTCTATGAATTGATTACCACTAAAAATGTTCAAACAAATGGTAACCTTACTATTGTTGGGAATAGTGCGTCTTTTTCAACAGAATTAGTGCCTAATCTTGATATTACAGGCTATTTTATGGATAAAAACAACCAAGCTCAGAAAGCTGAAAAGTTGACAGTAAATGGCTTTAATATCGAGGAACAATCTAATTTTAGGTATTATAAACATTTTAGTAGTTCCACCAATCCAAAAGATATGGACAATGTGGCATCATCACTTTTTGGAAATGATGTCAATATTGTTCTAAATAGTGAGAAATTTGGAAACATAACTACAAGTTTATATTCTCCATTGTATGTACAGTTAAGCTTGACTAATATTAAAAATAATGAAATTATTAAAAGTCAAGGATTGACTATTAAATGGAATCCTGATAGTAAAGGTGTCGCCACACGTGGTGCAGACCAACCACAGATTGGTGCTGCTGTTATTTATCACGCAGGCTTTTCAGAGAATCAAAGTCAAACTTCTCTGCCTACTGAAAACGTAAGTGTTTTTAAAATCGCTAATGATGCAACAGGTGAAATGACTTTTACACCTCAAGAATTAGCCCAATTGCCAAACAACGGTTATGTTATTGTTTATACTGGTCGTGCGAATCAACAAATCGTGACTTCTAGTAATGGACAAACGCTTGGTGTAACAAGTTTAGCAATCGCTTCTTCACAAGGTTTACGTGTTCAGCAATAAAGACTTTTCTATTATACTTAATCTTCAAATATTTGAATTAAAGTAATTCAATTTTCCACCTAATGGAACAGTATTCCCTTGTATGGTTATTCATACAAGGGATTTTGTTATTTTAATCTAAAAAAGGGTATTTAATGTCTGCTAAAAACAAACCCGTAGGCGGCACAGAATAACTTTTCTTCAAAGGCTCTTGCTTCTCTAACGCTTCTTTAACGTCTTCCAAACGCAATTGACCTAAACCGACATTGATACACATACCGACAATCAAACGCACCATGCCACGCAAAAAACGATTCGCAGAAATATGAAACACCGCTTTATTATCCTCAAAAACCCACTCGCTGCGTGTCACTTCGCAACGCATCGTTTGAGCATCAGAATGTGTTTTACAAAACGGCGAGAACTCCGAGTACCCCCTCAGTAAATCAGCGGCTTTTTGCATTTTTTCAAAGTCTAAACGGTCTTTATGAGTAAAAAACCATTCAGTTTCAGTAGAAAACGGGCTTTTTTCAAACGAAATGATGTATTGATAACTCCTTGAAGTCGCATCAAAACGCGCATGATTTGTGCTTTCAACGGGTATTATTTTTTTTAACGCAATATCATTACCGACCAATCTATTCGCTCGTTCTAAGAAATTTTTAGGAAAATCAAGGTCAAAATCAAAATGAGCAAAATATTGACGTGCATGAACGCCTGTATCCGTCCGCCCACAACCCGTTATCTCTATTTGCTGCCGCAACACCATAGAAAAAACGTCCTCAATCGTCTGTTGTACTGAGGGGGCATTGGGTTGTCGTTGCCAACCGCAAAAACGGGTGCCGTTGTAGGCGAGTTCAAGGAAATAGCGCATTAAACTGTGGTCATTCTATAAAGAATGAATTGATTATATTTTATTTTTAAACTCTGTAAAGTTTATAGAAGGGAGAATAGCAGGGCTGAAACCACTATTTAACGTGATAGTTGATATTAAACTTCGCAGAAAAGGGAAAGCGATTGCAGGGGCATTAATTGTTGGAAAAGGAGATGCTTTAAATTCATCATCTATCGCTTCAGATGCTTTGAACCAAACACCGTATTTACATTTCAATTTAAAATCGTTTGGATGATAGACTTCTAAATCAAATAGAATGACAAAAATCATATTATCATTAGAGTCATATTGAGCATTAAAACCAATATTAAAGATTTTTTTATCGCTTTCTTTCTTTTCTTTATCGGCTTTTGTTATGTCCAATTTAATAACTTGGCTATGAAGTATTCGTAATTGCATGTTTTTAATTTATGCTGCCATTGCATAAGCAATGTTTAAGTTAGAATTATTGGTTACAAATATATCTTCTTCAATAAGATTATCAAGATTCATTATTTCAATAGACATAGTTTGTTCACTATGTCTAAATTGAATAAGAACATCATCGTTTTCCGAAGAAAAATCAGTATATATAAATAATGACGAGATTGAACTAACAGGTATCATATTAAGCTCATAATCAAAAAATGGATGTTCATCAGCCTCCTCAAATTCATATCCAAGTGCTTCAAACTGTCTAACAATTTCAGCACCACTCACAGAGTTGAAGTAAGCATCTATTTTATGTTTTACATCTGAAAGTTTCATTTAATATTATTTGATTTGTGTAATTGAATTGAATCTATATCTATACAGTTAAGATTTCTAACAGCAATAACAGTACAATTAGGTGTTTTAAATTGAGCATTACAAATTCTATCATCTCTAAATTTAAAGTAAAAATTTCCTCTAACAACATCAATTTGCAAGCCAATATTCTCCAAAGCTTTATTTATTATGTGGCCATCTTTAAAGTCTCCATGTTTCAACTTTTTCCGTTCTTGTCTTAATTTTTCAATATAAAGATTACGTAAATAATTAAAGGTTTCTATACAGTCCCAATCCGATAAATCTAAAAATTTAGAACCATCAACATTAATCAAGGCTCTAATAACACAATATTTCCTGTAACTATATCGGCGTTTCTCATTATCCCAAGCTTCAGCTATTGCCCAATTCTCTGCTGTTTCTTCAGGATTAGGAGGCATCCCTTTCGTAAAAAAGTACACGCCATCACCAAGCCATTGTTCGTGCTCAGTACCTTTTGAACTTTTAAAATTTTCTTGTTTAATAGAAGTCAAATGCGTATGATTTGTACCATGAAAAACCTCTATTTCTACTATCGTTTGCTCCATAGATGACAAAAAGAGTAAATTTTGGTACAAATATAGCCGTTTTTATTAGACACAGCTTATAACGTAACTAAGTTTCATTTCACTGTGTTTTTTGAAACTTGGATTAGCAAATAGAAAATGGATTTTGGTAAAAAATATCAAGGTATCGTCCTAAAAATAGTATAACGCAATAAAATTTCCAGAGCAATCAAACACAAAGCCCCTAAAACCCAAACGCCAAACGCTTCGCTACGCCGTTTGATACTCGTTACGTCAATGCGTGATTTTTCAAGACGGTCAATTTCAGCATAAATTTGCTCCAATTCCCGATTATTTGTCGCTCTGTAATACTTGCCGCCTGTTGTAGCTGCAATATTTTGTAGCAACGCTTCATCAATTTCAACAGGCACGAGTCCAAAAACGTATTTGCCATCTGCCCGACGACCAACAGGCGACATCGCTTCTCCCGTCGAACCAATGCCAATCGTATAAACTTTTATGCCCAATGTTTTAGCCAAAGCCATCGCATCTTCGGGCTTGAAATAACCTGAATTATTGACCCCATCGGTCATCAAAATGATGGTTTTTGACTTCGCCGGACTGTCTTTCAAGCGATTAACGGCTGTTGCCAAACCCATGCCGATGGCAGTACCGTCTTGTAGCAAGCCACTTTGTAGGTTTTCTAAAAAATCCTGAACGACTTTATGGTCAGTTGTCAAAGGACATTGCGTAAAGGCTTCGCCACTGAAAACGACCAAGCCGATGCGGTCAAATTCTCGTTTTTCAACAAAATCGGAAGCCACTCTTTTGGCGACCAACAGACGGTCTGGCTCAAAGTCTTGTGCCAACATACTGCTCGATAAATCTATTGCCAGCATAATATCAATGCCATCTGCTGCCACATTTTCTTCACTTAACAATCTTTGTGGACGTGCCAACGCAATAACTAAGGCGATAAAAGCCACCCCCCTCAGTATCGGTAATAAAGCCCGTGCCCGACCTCGCCACGACGACTGCCCCTTGAACATCGCAATATTTGACATCGTTATCGAGGCATAATGCGTCCGATAACGCCCATGATACCACCATGCGACCAAAGGCAACAGGAACAACAGGAACAGAAATTCTGGGTTGGCAAATTCTATGTATTTGAACATAATCGTTATTCGTGAATTCGTTATTGGTTATTCGTAAATTCGTTAAACAGTTTCAATAACAATATACGTTTATAAAAAATCTAATTTCGAGTTTATTTTTCGATGTAAAACAACCTATTTTTGAGCATAAAATTTAAAAAAATGACAACGACAATAAAAATTGATATTGACAATCCGACTCAACTTGAATCGGTTTTAGCTTTCATTGAAAAATTAGGTTTGAATGCTGTCGTTTCTAAAAATGGTCATGCAATATCTGAAATGGATGAAGATGACTATTTATTCAGCAGCAAAAAAAATAAAGAACGCCTTTTAAAAGCTATTGACAATGCAGAAAAAGGCGAAAATCTTGTTGAGGTTGACCTCGATGAATTTGTAAAAAAATACACCAACTAAACTAAAAAAAACAGACACTATGAGAAAAATTATTTTCGAGGCGACAGCCGTTGAGGACTTAGGCTATTGGGCTGAAAAAGATTTTAGAATCTTGAAAAAGATAATATTTTTGATGAACGATGCCGCTAAAAATCCGCTTGAAGATATGGGTATTCCTAAACCTTTGAAATATCGAAATAGCATTTGGTCTCGAAGAATAAATCAAGAGCATCGTCTCGTTTATAAAGTTACTGACGATTCTATAATAATTCTCTCTTGCCTTTTCCATTATGAAGAGGAATGACTTCTTTATCCATTCTTTTCTTTCACAACACCTTGATTATCAACATCTTCTACAACAGGTTTCGGCTTCGTCACTTCCACAATGTCCACCGCATCAAGCCACAGAGGGTCATGTATTTCCGTTTCTGGTTTGCCCTTAGCAAATTTCACTAAGTCTGCCGTTACCAATAAATTTCTCGTTTTGGCAACGACTTTTTCATCAAATTGCCTTTTTTTCAAAATATCAATCAACTCATCTGTCGTTGTTTCAAGGGCAGGCATTGAAAATTGACCTTCCAAGTACCCCCTCAGTATATAGCTCAATTCAGAGTAGAATTCCTTGATTTTCCCTTGTTGCCAAAGCTGTTTGGCGTTCAATTCTTGCAAAAGGCGTTCTGCAACAATGTGTGGTGGCTGCACGACTTTTTGAATCACAGGCACAACTGACCTGTTTTTCCACTTTTTATAAAATACCCAAGCTAAAAACGCAATGCCGACTATCAGTACTATGCCAATGATGTATGGCATAATATCTTCAAACGTTAATGCTTCACGTTCAATATCTTTTATACCAATGGGCGCAATCAAACCATCAATACCTTGTGGATTGTTAACGGTCAATAACACAGGTGGCGTTTCAGCCGTCCGTTGTTCGCCACTCGCTTGTTGAATCGTAAAAACGACTGGATTGATGCGGTACAAACCTGAATCCCATGCAATGAAAGCAATATCTCGCTCCAATTTTGGCACTCGGCTTCGGTTCTCCCATTTTCCTGCATTTTGGATATCAAAATGAGCCGTATCCAAAGGCATATCAAGCGAAAAACCAATGACACGTTCCCCTTCATTGAGTTCAACAGACAAGTGCAATGTGCCTTTGTCACCTATGAGCATAATGTTGGTATCGAGCGTTGCGTAAGCTTTTGGCTCGGTATTGATTTGCTGCGCAAAAGCAGAGATTTGGAGAATAAATAAAAAACTAAATAGCAGAACTTTCCGAAGGTTTTGAACCTTCGGAAAGTTTAAACACTTATATAAATGATTGATTTTCAATTTTTTAAATAATTTTATAATCAAACTAAAAAATGACACCCCCTCAGTATAAACAGCAAAAAGCCCTCATTTTCCACGTTGTTGAAAAAATTTCAAAAGCGCATTGACATAACTTTCCGTCGTCCGAATACTCATCGAATCTGCGCCTGTTTTCAAAAAAGTGCTTTTAAAATACTGCATATTTTCTTTATACCAATCAGCATAACGGCGGCGAGTTCGAGGGTCGGACGTGTCGAGCCAAATTCGTTCACCTGTTTCGGCATCGAGAGCACGGAACAAACCTGCATTTGGCAATTGCTCTTCGGCAGGGTCGGCAACGTGAATACCGACGATGTCGTGCCGTTTGGCTGCAATCCGAAGGGCATTGTCGTAGTCCTTTGCCATAAAATCTGAAATCAAAAAAGTGGTGCTGCGTTTTTTAAGAATATTGTTTAAATATTGTAACCCAACACTCACATTTGTTCCCTTTCCTTGCGGCTCAAAATTCAATAACTCTCTGATAATCAACAAGATATGACTACGTCCTTTTTTAGGTGGTATAAATTTCTCAATTTTATCAGAAAAGAAAATAACGCCTACTTTATCATTATTGTTAATGGCTGAAAAGGCAATAACGGCGCAAATTTCCGTAATCATTTCATTTTTAAACTGCGCTTTTGTGCCAAAAAAAGCGGACGGACTCATATCTATAACGAGCATAACCGTCAATTCTCGTTCTTCTTCAAACACCTTAATAAAAGGCGTGCCTGTCCGTGCCGTTACGTTCCAATCAATATTCCGCACGTCGTCGCCATAGCTGTAACCACGGACTTCCGAAAACGACATGCCGCGCCCTTTGAACGCCGAATGGTATTCGCCCGAAAAGACATTGGCAGATAAGCCTTTTGTCTTGATTTCTATTTTGCGGACTTTTTTGAGTAACTCGCTGGTTTCCATATTGTTTAACACATAGTCATATAGACCACATAGCTTTTTAAATGATTGATTTTAAATAATTTAGAACTTCTCGCCGTACCAAAGTCTTGTTTCTTTTGGGATGGTAATATTTGATTTATACAAATCATATTCTAAAATTTTATCATTTTCATCTCTAATTTTAAATTTAATCATGTCCCTATTCAAAATCAAAATCTCGATTTCGTAGTCGAATCGTATGGAACCTTTCATAATGAGCTTTTTATTTCTAAAGAACACAGTATCATTGCTTCCCGAATCAGTTAGTTTTATAAATTTAGAACCATTATATATCACATTTGCGGCATTTCCAAAAGCTTTATTTTGACCAGTTTTTATTTGCCAATTAAAATAGAATGTATATTCTTTAGATATTCCTGTATCTCTGTATGAAAAAACAGAACCATTTAATATTCTGATTATTGACTTTAAACTATCTCGTTCATTGAAATTTTGTCCAAAACTGAACGTCGGTAATGCCAAAACAATGATAAATACTAACTTTTTCATGAATTATTGTTTTTAAAACCAATAGGTCGTCGAGGTTCTACCACTTCTTCTTCAATCGTCAATTGGCGCAATGCTTCATAAATATCCCGAATATCGGCTTCGTTATCTTCAAAACGGTTAATCATCAGACGTTCTAAATCATTTATCCGTTTGCTCAAATCTATATTTGCCAGCATAAATTTCCGCATCTGAACAAAAGTGCGCATGATAGCGATATTGACCGCTATGGCTCGCTCGCTGTTTAAGATGCCTGAAAGCATGGCGACACCTTGTTCAGTGAAAGCGGTAGGC
>JAYSQG010000422.1:0-6746 GCA_043721685.1 Saprospiraceae bacterium
TACCTCAAAAGGAGAGTTACTCGATACAATTAGAATGGCCAAACTCTATTCCGCTTTATTAATCAATTTCGGCACAATGTCAGTAGCCCTTCCAAGTTCTTATGCGCAGACTTATAAGTTGAATAAAAAATTCATCTTTTATAACCATCAGTCATGGCTTGAGGAGAATAGTGAAGAGGCAACTTTTTTTCAAAATGCCGAAAATACCTATGTCTTATGTGTTGTTCTCACACCTATCGGTTTCCATCATCTATTTCGTGACAGTTCGACTAAAAAGCCTAAAGAAGATTTTTCATTTGAAAACTTGTGTTTAGATGAACAATTTGAAGGTTTAACTGCAAAAATGCAATCAGTGTATGTTTATAACGAAGCCATTGAATTAGCTGAAAGTTATTTATTCAACTATTTCAGCCATTTAAATATACCATTGTCAAACACAGATATGGCACCTGTTGTCGATTATATTCTGGCGCAAAATGGCGTGGTAAAAATTAAGGACTTGGAAGACAAGTTTCACCTCAGTGGGCGTTGGTTGGAGAAACAGTTTGCGGAACAAGTGGGTATGTCGCCTAAGGACTTTGCAAGGGTTACTCGGTTCAATGCGCTTATAACAGAAGTAAAAATGACCCCCTCAGTATCTTGGTCAGATTTAACGGACAACTACGGCTATTACGACCAATCTCACCTCATTCGTGATTTTCACGATTATACAAAACAATCGCCTACAGAGTTTTTAAAAAACGCTACTTCTTTGAATGGGTTACACCTCCCTTTAATTACTTAAATTGTTTTGTTTTAGATAATTTTTGTTCGCATTTATCCAATCATAGTTCTTCAATTAGGTTTATTTTTGTTGCTTATTAATAATAACCTTATTTGAAAACAGTTTAAAATTCGACTTCATGAAAAACAATCTCCTTCCATTACTCTCACTTGCATTTTTAATGCTAATTAGCATTATTCGCTGTAGCAAAACTAATGACGCTATTGATAGCGAACTGACAGCACAGAATGTTCAAACAGCCATTGTCGGCTCTTGGCAATTTGTTGAAAAAGGCGTTGAAGTAGCTATGCACGAGGGGCATATTTGTCCTGACCCACAGAATATGGCACAGAACAAAGTCACGTATGTCGTACAATGGGAAAAAGTCGCCAGCGAAGAAAAACGGCAGTTCAAGCCAAACGGTGATTATAACACCTATGTAAAAACAGCATTAACCTGTCAAGGTAATTACAAGATTGCTGATAGCGGCGTTTTGGAAATGAATACGAATTGCGAAAACGTGATTAGTAAAATCGAGAAAGTGCCCGCCACTTATTTAACTATGAGACAGGGCAATAATTACTTCAAGTATCTCAAGTTGGATTAATCTCTAGTGAGAGTTAATTAAATATGATGAAAATTCAAGTAATCGCAGTTTAACATAGACTTTGAATAAAAGATGTCTATGTTAATCTGCGTTTTTTTTTGTGCACTCAAAAGTCTCCCCCCCTCAGTATGAAGACAATTTTTCATCCACAATGCTCAATACACTCGAGTTCATACCCAAACCCCAATGACTGCCTCTCACCTCTCGGTTTTCATGCTTTTCATCCACAATCCGTTCCATACAGGCTTGCCACGGCACGATGCCGTCTTGTTTTGTATAAATAGCCGTTGTTGGAATCGGTGCAGGGTTCGGTATTTGTTGCCGCCAAGTTTCGTCAACACCCGATGTATCGGTAATCAATTCATAAATCCATTTGGCATTATTAGGCGCATCCACATCTGAAAAAGGACTGCCCAAAGTGATGACTTGATGGAACAATTCAGGTCTTTGCTTTGCCAATTCACGGACATAAATGCCGCCCATACTCCAACCAACAAGCGTTATTTTGGTATTGTATTGCTTGTAAATGTCATCAATCCGCTTGTTTAAGCGTTTCAAATCCTTTAAATCGTTCAATTCCCCTAAGTTTCTGCCCAATTCCCAACCCAAAGCGGTATAGCCTAATCGGTTGATAAACCGCATCAAAAACCTTGTCGAATAGTCGGTACACAAAAGCCCCGGCACAACCAAAACAGGATGACCGTCTCCCCTATTCTCGAAGTTGTAACGTTTCATAAAAAACCAACTGAAAACGTATTCTATCATTGCGCGTACCCACTCAGTAAAAAACCAAAAAAGGGACGGTCTTTTTATCTTTTCCATAAATCTATTATTTGACCAAAGATACAATCAGCCACGGTGCTTGAAAACGATATTCTTTTAATTTCAAAAAACTGGCAAAACGGGGCAACATAACCGACTTGCGGCGATTGCCTAAGTCAATCACCAATTCGTCGCCAAATTTTTTCAATTCAATGTCTTCCTCCTTTACAAAAGGCAATTTTGTTTTGAAGAAATAGCCTTTGCTGTTCTCAATAAATTCAAAAGGTTTGTCCAAGTGCAGCACATCAGCAGCGTTGATGTCTTTGTACAGGACATCGCCAATTTTCTCCAACAATTCAGTACCAAACACTTCTTGCCCTTGATGATAGACTTTCAAAACAGGAATCGGACTGAAACTGTCTTCAATGTCTTCCAAATATTGTTTTTGCGATTCAAGGTAGTATTTAAACGTGTCGCCACCTGCATTTTCAGGTAAAATGCGGTTAACAATGATGGCATCTACATTATAACCATACAATTGCAAATAAGTATAAGCTCGTTTCGCTTCCTTAATCACCATCCGTTCAGGGTTGGTAACGATACGGATTGAGCAAATTTCTGGGTTGAGAAACACTTTTTGAATGCTTTCCAATTTGTTGAACAAGTCGTCCAATTCTTCTAAACCTTTGTCCAACGGTATGCCTGTAAACACGCGAACACCTGCCGTAACGGTTCTAACGGCTATGTTTTTACCATTAAATGCCTTCGTCATCCACGATTTGGCGACTTGTGGTAACGACAAAAGCGTCAACGTTTCGCCTGTCGGTGCGCTGTCAATGATGATGAGTTCGTAGGTGCCTTCTCTGTAATATTTTTCCAACCACAAAAAGGCAGAAGCCTCTTCCATGCCAGGCAGAACAGACAATTCTTCAGCAACGACATTTTTAACACCTTTCCAACGGAAAATGGTTTGCATCATGTTACGCATGTGATGCCAATGTTTTTCCATCGAATAATAAACGTCGAACTCTTGTGCAAACAGATTGGGCATAATTTCAGTCGGTTCGGGCGACAAGGGGCTGTTTAAAGCATCGGACAAACTGTGGGCAGGGTCAGTGGAAATGACAAGTGTTTTGATGCCTTCTTTGGCAGCTTTGATAGCCGTAGCGGCGGCGGCGGTCGTTTTACCAACGCCTCCTTTGCCTGTAAATAGTATGATGCGCATATTGTTGTTTTGTTTGTATTTATAAAAAGATTAATGGCTATATGATTGACAGACAACCATATAGCCATACAACCATATAAACTTCTAAACAACTTAATTATTAAACATATTTCTTAATCTTGTCGCACTGTTGACCAATTGACCTTTAACGGTTTCAAGCGTTGAGAAGACAATATCTTGTTGTCTTTCAGCCAATTTCAAACCACCTTTAACGGCTTTGTTGGCAACAACTTGCCATTTTTCGCCATTTGTAATCGCTCCGTCAACCAATTTTTCAGCTGTTTCCAATGTAAATTCGTTCGCCGTTTTAGCAACTTTTTTAATCGTTGCAACGCGTTCTGTGATGTTCACGTTTTCAATAGCTTCAACAGCCATTTTGTTCGCGTTCGTTTGCATTTTTTTGCTGTTCGTCTTCACATCTTCCATCAAAACAGTTGCTGTTTCAACGATTTGAGTGTTCACTTTCTTCGCTGTTTTTTTGATTTTATCAGCACTCTTCGTCATGTTCACTGATTTCACAGCTTCTTTAACGCTTTTAGTAGCAACCGCAGTCACTTCTTTACCACTTGTCATGATATCGTTTGCGATGGTTTCAACTGTTTCAACCACTTCGTTATTGATGGTTTTGGCAGTAGCTGCCAATTTGTCCATGCTTGTTGCTGTTGTTACGGTTTCTTCTTTTTTGCTGTTCTTATTTCCTTTATTTTCCATTTTTATATTTTTGTTAGAATATTATACAATGATTATTTTTGATGATACTTAATTTGTTACGGATTAAAAGCCCTGTTAAACTGGTCTGAATACTGAGGGGGGGGATTTTTATGTTTTATGTGTTGGAATGATGAAATTTTGAACGACCAATTATTTCTTAGTCGTTGCTTTTTTAGACTTAACGGTTGCGTCCATCAATTCATCAATGGTCAAATCGCTTTCGATTTTAGCTTCTGCTTTCTTAGAAGTGCGACCCACCAATTTGTTAAAACGTGTGCGGTTAGCGATGAATTGACCTTTCATTGTTTCCAAAGTTGTCAAAGTCACTTCTTGTTGGATAGCGAACATCTTAACACCTGTTTTCAAGATTTTTTCGCCCAAGTCCTGCCATTTCTCCATGTTTTTAATTGAATTGTCAATCAATTCATTAGAAGCTTTAAGCATTTCGGTATTCAAAACCATTGCTTGGTTTTTCAATGCTGCTCTTATAGACATGTTCTTATTTAAATTCTGCGTTGCCATTATTATCTTTTTTTTAATGATTAAATGCTATTTTCTTAATTATGCCACAAAGATAGGATGTGCGAGTTACAGGCAAGTTACAGGAGAGTTACAGGGTTGGGAAAGGGGGATTTTTTTTTTGAAAATATTTTTTTGACACCAAAACTACATGGCTTTGAAGTGTGGAAATACTGAGGGGGTGATTTTAGTAATTGTATTTTTTTGAGCCTTTTTAAAAAAGAACTACTTTTGTAAGAAAAGTATATCCATAAATTTAAATCGTACTATTGTAGATGAAAAATATTACCATTTCCGAATTAGAATACAATCAATTGCTCCATACCATCGAACAATTGAGAGTACAATTGGCAAAATTTACATCCAACAAGCCTGTAACCAAAAAGACCGAAAAGTCTATCGCACAACGTTTACACGGTATTTTGGCGATGCCAAAAGAATTTGATGAAAAACAAATCTTAGAAGATGAGATTTTGAAAAAATACCTTGCCAATGAATAATGTATTTCTCGATACCAATGTTATCTTAGATTATCTCTTGGCGCGTACGCCTTTTGACAGCGATGCAAAACAGCTTTTTGAAGAAGCCGAATTAGGTAATATTGAATTATTCGCCTCTGCTTTATCGTTTTGTAATATGGCTTATATTGTACGAAAAATAAAGCCAACCGCTGATTTCTCTACGATTGCGAATGATCTATCAACGCTTATATCCATCACACCTATCAATCAAAGTGTTATCGTCCAAGCATTGTCTTTGGGATATAAAGATTTTGAAGATGCTGTTCAATATTGCAGTGCATTGAGCGAAACGGGACTGACTCATTTCTTAACCCGCAACAAAACCGATTTTACGCAAACATCCTTGCCCATTATGTCGCCAACGGAATATTGGGCGTTAAACCCTAATTAATAATCATCCAAACGATATATACTGAGGGGTAGCTACGAAGAAGTTTGGTACACTTTGAAAACTATCCCTACGAAAAAGTGCCCATCACAACAAGGTGATAGGCACTTCTAAAAAAAGACGAAGTTCATCATAAGCTCCAAAGATTTAAAAACTGTTTATTCGCATAAATTAATTCACCATTCACCATTCACCATTCACCATTCACCATTCACCATTCACCATTAAAAGATACACCATTAATTAACCCAAACCGTTACGGGTTCACTCGGTGCACTCACCAATGTCCCCATACCAACAGCCTTCATACGGTATGTTTTTTTGCTACCTACGGCTAAATCGGTCAATAGCAGAGTGGGTTGGTTGCAATATTTGCCATTTTGCCAATTGCCGTCACTGTCCAATTCCTCAAAAGCATAAGTAATCGCACCAGCAATGCGGTTCCAATCCATAATGAGAGCACCGCTTCTGCCTTTCACTTTCTCGATGGTCAGCACAGGTGTTTCGAGAAACGTTTGAGGTTTAGAACTGCTTCTGGCTTCTGGCATATCAAAACCCGCGCCTTTTACAAATTCCTCTGCTTCATCTTCTGGCAGGTCATTCGCTGCGAGTTCCAATGTTTTGGCCATTTTGGTAATAAAATTTTCCAAAGCCTCTTTAGCCTTGTTTTTGGCTTTGATTCTGTCCGAACCACCTAATTTGGCATTGATTAATGCCGTGGCATACGTGTCAACCAATGGCTTAAAGGTCGTGATAAGCGGTTGAAATGCAACGTAGTTGGGATTACCATCCATTTTGAAAACATGGAGTTCCGCACGAGCTTTCAAGTCGTCTTGACTGATACCTTTGTGCGATAAAAGGATTCTTGGCATGACTGATTTTTTGTTAATACGCCGAAGCGCGGTTATAAAAATAAAAATTGATACCCCTGTGATGTGCTAAAATTGAATCCGCATCATCACCATTTTTTTTTCAAAAAACATATTTTATATTTATCAACTATCATGCCAAATCTGTCCTATTATATGGTGTAACAATATTTTCAACCAATAAAATTCCGTATAATTTCTTTTAGACGCAATACCATCGCTCAAAAAAGGCTTTTCTCTGTGTCGCTGCTTCAAACGAATGTCCGTTTGAGTCTAATGGACATTCATTTGAGTCTAACGGACATTCATTTGAGTCTAACGAACTTCCGTTTGGGTCCAACGAACATTCGTTTGAGTCTATCGGACTTCCGTTTGAGTCTA
>JAYSQG010000423.1:0-2966 GCA_043721685.1 Saprospiraceae bacterium
AAATCGGCATTGACCAAAGCCTCCGTAAAACCCTCCATAACAGGCAATGCCAAAGGGTGCATTTGGAAACTGCCGTCACGTTGTGGCATCAATACACCACTGATTTCACGCAACTTATGTAGAAAATCTTTTTTTAATTTTAAAAACTGCCCAGGTGATATTTCTATAAAACCGTTTCGATGTTTTTCAAGCCATTCGAGCAGTTTTTTCATATCAAACACCATGTTTTCATTGACTCTTAATTCGCCGTCAACAGAAAACCAATCTTGTTTTTGACCAATATCCATTTTGAATTGGTCAAAACCAACCTCACCAGTCAAGCGATATTTTTCTCCTTTGGGCCACTCTATGATAATGCTTTTATCGTCTAAATATGGTTGCATTTGCAACAAAAGGTCGAGACATTCACCCGCATCTTCAAGCGCATAAGTGCCTTTTTGAGGGGTGATATTTTGCAGAATTTCTACTTTTTCAAGGAAAGCTTTATGGTTTTGCTTTTCCAATTTGAGGTCACGTTTGGTTTTCATCTGTTCATTTCTGATGTCTGCCAAAACCACGGACTCCCCTTTGCCAGGCTTAAAATACGGTGGTGAATCGGCAAAAGGACGCACCAAAAGTTCAACATGAATGCCATCGCCCACAGGCAACAAATGCACACACGGACGTGCATCGGCTTCAACCGTCGGCACCTCGACCCCCTCAGTATCAAGGGCAGATTGAATCGGTACAAAGTTGATTAAGCCACCCAAAGCCTGTTGCAATTGCGTTTTACCTTCTTGTGGCACAAACAATTCTTTTCCGTTAAAAGCCTTTGCAATTTTAGCAATATCGGGCGTAATACGCAGCAAATTGTAGCGAGTCGGTGTTTCTTTTGCAATTTGAACCAATTTATCGGTCTTAATTTTAGGCGAAAACGCGACTTCATAACCCGCTTTCACTTCCTTCGCTACAAGGACAGGCTTGACCTCCGAAAAATCAACGGCAACATCAGGTGATTTTGCCAAATACAAATGTGGATGTCCAATGAGTTCAGGCAAAGCTTTGTCAATATCCATTTGATAACCTTTCCAACTGTCGTATTTCATGTGTTGAATAAAGCGTTTATCCTGCTCAGAAGGACTCAAAGCATCGCCATTTACCAATTTTGACCAATTGACCACACGCCCAATCGTCCACCCTTTTTTGCCCATAGTTTGCTCTTTGGCAATAAATTCCATTTTGTCAAAATCCACAAGCCATATTAAACGTGAGCCGCCTTGCACTTCTTTTTCTTCCGTTTTTGAAGACGTTGAACCCATGTTGATTAATGCCCGCAAAGCGTTTTCCCAAATCTTAATTTTCGGCACAGAATCAACAAGGGCTTCTATACTGTCCGAAGGACTCCTTTGGGAGAGGGGGTACTTTTCACGCTCTTTTTGCCATTTTTCAACCTTTGGTTCAAGGCGATGCAACAAAGTATTGAGTTCAAAAGCCAACCATTTATAACCTTTTTTTTCAAAATGTTGCAGCATTGTTTTAACACTACTCAATGACAAAAAGTCGGCTTCAACCCAATACGCCGCGAGATAAAAAAAGAAGCGATTGAGGTCACTAACAGGAACAATTCCTTTTAAAATAGTATCAGAATCAGCTTTTTCGTTGTTTAAATACAAGATTACTGCTTCAATCACTTTATAACTTGGCAGTAAAAAAGTTGTATATTTTGCACTTGCTTGCAACTGTTTTTGAGCTAATTTCAAGTAAGCCGCTTCATCGGGTTTGAGCAAGGCAATGGTATAAAACAAACCTTCTAAATCGTCCCAATAAGTTGTATTTATGCCCCTTTCTTTACGCAATAATTTCTGTGAAATCTCAAACTGAAGAAGCGCATCAAATGTCGCAGGTTGGTCTCTCGCTTGCTGCAAATGTTGCCAACCTCGAAGGAACATTTTGAAAGAATCATCGGCATGTTCTTTTACCATTCCAATGACTTCAAACTCCCCCCTCAGTATAGCGAGTTCAATAATGATTTTTGCTAATGCTGGACGGTCTTTGGGGTCAAATGTGTCTATTTTTTCAATCGTATAATGATAATATCCATCAACCGCTTCCAGGTTTTTCAGCGTATTTGTGAGCTTTTCAATCAATAAAAATGACCGAATATTGCTGTACGTCCATTCCAATTTTTCGAGGTCAAAAGGTTGCGGTAGGAAGTAATCTAACAAGTCTTTTTTGCTGTTGCCAATGACGTTATAGTATTGTTTAAAAGGCATGAACTGACCTTGATAATAAGCCAAACGCAAATCTCGAAACTGCCTATCCACGCCATTATAAGACCAATTTTGACCATAATAAGTGTTCATACGCGCCTGAATCGGTACAATCACACCCCTCAGTTCAGGGTCAGTATGCCATATATTTTGGCATAAATAATCTGCAAAAACGCTGTTTATACGAAAAGTATCGTTTTTTTCTTGTTTGAAAAAACCTATTTGTATCAACTTCGACAGTCCGTTTCTGATATCAATACTTGACAAGGCTCGACTACCTTTCAAAATGCTCACGGACGCATTGAAAATTTCAGCCAATTTCGTATGTGCCAACGGCTCCCATGTCATAGCACCAATTTTCACAAAGCGTTGTTCATTTGCCGTCAACACTTTATACTGCTCAAAAAGTTCTTTTGGGTCTGAAATTAGTTTGTAGGTCACTTTGGGTTCTTCTGGTTTTGGGGGCGGCGGCATCGTTACAATTTTGGCTTTTGTCGTTTGTTTCACTTCATTTTGGACATGCGGTTGAGGCATTAATTTTCTGATTTCCAAAAGCGTTGCCACAACGTGTTTACAGACATCACCATCGTAAGGGCAGCTACATTCCCACTCTTTTACAAAATCATCGCTGATATAAATTTCAACTTCATAATCATCGTAAGAACCTTCGACATTCGCTGTCCAATAGCCGTCTTCATGGTCTTTTAATTCATAAAC
>JAYSQG010000424.1:0-13800 GCA_043721685.1 Saprospiraceae bacterium
ACTATGGGACAATCACTTGTCAAAAACTACATTCACCTCGTCTGGAGTACCAAACACAGGTATCCGTTCATTCAGCCACCCGTCGAAGAAGAATTGTACGACTATTTAGGGGGGGGTACCTGCAAGAAATTGGACTGCCCTGTCCTTAAAGTGGGTGGTTATACCGACCATGTACATATCTTGTGTATGTTGTCGAAAAAGTTGCCCTTGATGGATTTATTAGAAAAGGTTAAATCCCATTCCTCGAAATGGATTAAATCCAAAGGCGAAGGCTATGAAAATTTTTATTGGCAAGATGGCTACGGTGCATTTTCGGTCAATCCGAGAGAGGTTGATACGGTCATCCATTATATCGCCAATCAAAATGCCCATCACAGCAAACAAGGTTTTCAAGATGAATACCGCTTACATTCAATAGGGGTACGGTTTTACATTCAATAGGGTTTTACCCTATTCTAACGGACACCGCCCTTTCAGGGCTTTAATTTGTTACAAAGTTCGGGGAGTTTTCAAAACTCCTCGAATGTGCTGTCTATACTGAGGGGTATCACTCATCTTTCAACCGTTCCAACACAACGTTATAAAGAATCTCATGCGTCCCTTCAAAAACGGTTAATTGGATGTGTTTCGCCGACTTTTGATACAGAATGGCTCTGTCACCAAGCATTTTTGATGGATTGGACGCAGGGAACGTTTGCGTTTTGAGTAGGGTAGCAGCATCTTCATCGGCGACATATTGGTACTTATCTGCCACCTTGAAATCTGTCAAAAGTTTATTGTAAAAACGGATGGAATGTGAAATAGGCACAGAACCCGTGTAGCCATCATGTACACCTGCATAAATGTTGAGTGTGCTATTCTTACGCTTCTTTCGCGGCGTTTTCCAATACAAAGGCGAGCGGTCTTTGGCTTTTTGGGCATCAAAAGTATTGTTTGTGCCAATGCATTGAATGATTTCTGCCGCGTATTTATTCTTTCTGTCCACCGATTCGCCGTACCAAGCCCCTAAATCTGTTATACTCGCCCAAGCCGAAAACGCGCGGATTTTGTGCCGAGACTTCATATACATCGCACACGTCGCATAACCGCCGCCGCTGACACCGACCACGTAAATCTGTTTGCGGTCAACATTCATGTTTTTCAAAGCCCAATCTATGGCTTCGTCAATATCGGCAATCACAAAATCACTCACGCAAGCCTTTGGCTGATTGTTGACACCTCTGAAATTGGGAAAGATAAAATGCCAGCCTTTGGCATGGGTTTGTTCCGCCACCATCGTTTTTTGCGATTCAGCCGTATTGCTCCATGAATGTAACTCAATGACCAAAGGTTGCGGCGTTGTGGCTGTGGATTTATCGTAATAAAAGACTTGTGTATTACCATCCAAAGTGGATTGGATGCTGTCTTTTTTTAGATAATCTGGACGTTGCGCAGAAGCGATGTGTGCAAGTGCTATGAAGAGCAGGAGGAGATACTTTTGCATGAATGATGATTTTTGTTTACCAAATAACATTTTGTTTGGAGGAAGGTATGATGTGATAAAGTTGAGGATGTCTCAACGTAGTGTTCATTGTTCTTTACTGCCACGTTAAATACACAATAATCTCAAGTCCATCAGAAGATTTAAGGGTGAATTCTGAGAGCAAATTGGAAGGCTTGGTCGCATTATCGGGTTGTGTGGGAAAGAAACCCAATTTGTTTTTGGCAATTAATTGAACCATATATTTACCGCCGTCATAAAAGGTATGTTGTGGGCTATCGAGACGAGAGCTGTCACCGTCACCAAATATCCACAAGTATTCCGTGTCATAGGTGCCTTTTGTGGTATTGAAGAACAACAAACTACAAGGCGCTTTGCAATTGTCATTATGGACAACAAAACTGGGCGCTGGAGGAAGCAACACCTTGACATCTTGATTTTGCTTCGAACAAGTTGTAAAAGTGCAGAGCATGATGCCGAAGAGTAGCAGTTTTTTCATTGAAAAAGATTTAGACATTAAATGACCTTTTTTGAAATCCACTTAACTGCATTAAGGTACAAACAAATGCCAAGTTCAGCTATTATTTTTTGTGTTTATTATCATACATTGAAAGTTTGGGGGATTTTCAAAATTTCCCAAACTGGCTGCACATACTGAGGGGGTTAATAAAAAGTGTACTTAATTTCCAAGTCAGGTATTGGTCTTCTACCTGCCAATGTTTTTTCTTTTATTTTCAAACCCATTGAATTGTATTCATAAATGATATTTGTTGACCTTACTTCATCATATCCATGAGTTATAGGATTGATTGAATTAGGGAAATTTCCAATCATTCTTATCAATTTATTATTTGAATCATATTCATAAGAAGCGGCATCATAGGTAAAATTGTCTTTTTTATGAACTTCTTCAACTAAAAGATTTTTCGAATTAAAGGTATAAATGTCTTCATCTTTTAGCAAATTATTGGCTAAAAGCTCTTGATGTACCAAATTTCCATTGTTATCATAAGTATAGATTGTTTTTAATTCAACAATATCAAATGAGTCACCTTTAACAGGATTTCCGAATTTATCGTATCCGAAAGGTTTGTAGTATGAACTCATGGAATCTCTATAAGCGAGTATTTTAGTAGTAATCTGTCCTTTTTTATTGTATTCATAAGCCGTTTTTGTTGTATCGTTTTTCATTTTTACTTCCATTTCTAAAATCAATGCGGCATTCTCATCATAAAAGTATTTAACAACATTTTTATCCATTTGTTTCCCTCTTTCAGAATAAGAAATGGACTCTTTGTTTGATAAAAGTCCGAAATTATAATTGTAATGCGTCACTTCCTTACCCTCAATTTTCCCTTTTTCTGAATAATAAATGACTTCTTCTGAAAGCTTAAAAGTGTCTTTATATACTGCCATATATTTGTAAGTAATGATTGAATCCTTTGATGATTGACCTTTCAAGAAATACACTTTTCTTTCTAACATCTGTGATTTTGCGTCAAATTTCATCATTTCAACTTCGATGGAATCAACTGAATGATAATACTCTGTTTTGTCTCTTCTCCCTTCTTTGTCGTAGTATTCAATACGTTTGACTTCATTGTTTATACTGTCTTCGAAAGGGGAAACTATACTTAGTTTTCGTGTTTGAATCTTATATTTTTTAGCTGTATCGCAAAGGTCTTTATTCCTTTCTTCTGAAATGATGTAATCTAAGCCTTGACCAAAAATAGGTTTGAACAGTGAAAGAAAAAACACAACTGCGATTAGATGTCTATTTGCATTCATTTTTTTCTGTGTTTGAAAAGATTAAAAATTGAGGGAGTCATTTATTTCTAATTATTTAGGGAGGGCGACCGTAAAGGTCGCCCCTACGTATGTTCTGCAATTGTGTATTGTGTAGGGGCGACCTTCACGGTCGCCCTCTGTAATGTCAACCGCACTCTTTGCGCTTTTTACTGAGGGGGTCTAATTCTTCAACGTAAAAGTCTTCTTTTCAACCCCAACGCCCTTAATCGTCAACGATTGCCAACCTTTAGGCAATTTCGGTTTGTATTTTTGAACAATACCCGCATCCGTAAATTCCAAGCCACCGAAACCAAAGATAAGCGTTTGCAAAAAGCCACCTGCACCTGTTGCGAAATACGGATTCGTACCACCCGCAGTTTCTGCTAACACACCAAAAGGCGGTGCTTCGTTGGGTTTGTAAGAGTCGTTAAACTGTGATGCAGCAATATCCGTATTGTTAAAACGGGCATTGAGAATACAGAAAATCGCTTGAGCCATAGCAGGTGAAGAACCTTTTCGTCCAGGTATGTTATCACCCAACGTTTTCCAATAATACGCTAAATCCTTGCGTACAGTTGCTTCATCGGTCACAATACTGAGGGGGTAGGAGAGGAGGTTGACATCGGTTTGTTTGATGGGTTCACCGTTGTAGGAAGTGTGTTCGCGGGTCGTGCCATCTGCAAATTTCAAAATAACAATGTTGTCTCCGACTGTTTTCCACAAAGGGTCAGGTGTTTCGCCCAGTTCCAAAGCGGCTTGTTGGGCATATTGTAAAACGGTTTTGGCAATGCCGTTTGTGAAGGCGTTGTCGTCCACATTTTCCGCCCATTCATCGGCACAGACCACGTTTAGAATGTGGTATTTCCCATCTTTACCCATTTCCACACGGTTTGCCCAAAAGTCGGCTGTACCTTTGATGACGGGATAACCTTTTTCGCGCAGCCAGTTTTTGTCTTTTGTCACTTGGTAGTATTTCCACATAGCATAACCGACGCAGCCTGTTATGTGGTGTTCAAATGGTCCCGACAAAGCCCAAACAGGTGTGCCTTCTTGCCCTGTGTCGTCGCCTTCCCAAGGGTATTTTGCACCTTTGTAGCCATAACTGACGGCATTGGCTTTGGCAGCTTCGAGACCTTTGAAGCGGTATTCCATAGGCGACCGTGCCATTTCTGGGTGTAAAGCCAGTAACGGAGGGTACATCCAAAGTTCCGTATCCCAAAAAACGTGTCCATTGTAGCCCAAACCCGACAAACCCATGGGCGACAAAGAATAAGACGTGCCTTCGCGAACAAACGAATAAAGATGATACAAAGCCGAGCGAACAGCGTTTTGTACAGGTTTTACTGAGGGGTCTCCTTCGATGATGATGTCAGATTCCCATAACTTCGCCCAAGCATCGCGGTGACGTTGCAAGAGGCGTTCACGTTTTTCCAATGAAGCGAAAATGGTCATGCGTTCTGCCTCGTTTTGCGGGTCTGCGCTTTGTGCCGTCGAAATAACCGAACCAATGACGCTGAAAGAGTAGGACTCACCTGCGTTGAGCTTCTTCCTAAATTTCAACAAGTGCATGTTGTTATCCCATTCCTCATGAATCAAACGCGGTTCAAAGCCGTGTTTTTCATCAAAAAGAAAAGTATTGGAAACCGCAAGGGTCAATCTGCCCGTAGGTGATTTAGCCACCGAAGTCATCAAAGGAATGACGATATGTGGACGGTCAATCTCCGCATAAAAGTTTTTGACATCTTTCAGGTTGTCAGGCGATTCAATGACGCTGGCGGGCATGATTTCACACGCCTTTTTAGCCGTTATCGTCACATTTATCATCGCTGTATGTGGCATTTGGCGCAACGCCATGACTTCATGTTTGACGGAAAGGATGTCAGAATAATCGAAAGTCGTTGCCAAAGCCGCGTTTTTCATGTCCAAAGTTTGGACATAATTTGAAATATCGGCACGTCCCAATCTTTTGTCATTGACATCAAGGTTCATATTGGCGAAGCTAAAAACCTTCATAATGTTCGAGACACGCCCACGCCCGTAGGTATCAAATGCGCCGTTTAGCACAACTTCGCTCACACGCATCGGTTGTGCAGACGAGATAATGCCAATCATACCGTTGGCAACTGTCACGCCGTAGTATTTTGAAGGGTCAATATTTTTTGCCACAATGTTCCAAGGGTCGGTTTGTTGACCCCTCAGTACGAAGGCAAAAAGGATAAGGGTAATGGTTAAAATTTGTTTTTTCATCATTCTTGTTGTTTAGATTTTAAAAAAAAAAATACTTGTTAAAGAGGGCAATTTTAGACAAATCTTAGGACGATTCATAAGTTTGGCGCAAAATTTTATTTGGGAGATAAAACTAAAATAAGTGAATATTCTTTTTCGACTTTGATTTTTATACTTTTGCAAAATATTGAGAAGCAAGAGTTTATCTTTGAACGCAACGTTCGGAGAACTTTTAAAGTTCCCCTAACGTTTTCGACCAAATCACCCCCCTCAGTATATCCAACATTTTATTAAACGTTAAGAAAGAAATAGGTCTTCATGTCTGAGAATAAAGAACAAATTACCCAAGTCATAAAGCCACCGAAACGCGAGGTTTTGTTGCCCTTATTATTGTCATTGGCAGTGGTAGGCGGCATTTTTGTTGGTATGCGGTTAAAAAACGAGCCGCTTGTTAAGTCTTCGCCTAAGAAAAATATCACACAGTCAGATTCTGAAGAAATCATTGGACAGGGTCGAATGGAGGAGATTTTGCGCTATGTTGATGCTAAATATGTGGATAAAGTGAGCAACAATTTGCTCGTTGACAAATCCATCAACAATATATTGCAAGAACTCGACCCGCATTCGGTCTATATTCCTTTCAATGAATTATCGCAGGTCAATGAAGAACTTGACGGCGAATATGAAGGCATTGGCATCGAAACCTTGAATTTTGGCGATACGATTACCGTTGTGACGCCTTTGTCTGATGGACCTGCATCAAAAGCGGGCTTGATGTCAGGCGATAATATTATCGCTATTGGCGACTCGTCTGCCATAGGCAAAGACCAACGTTGGCTCAATGGCAAATTGCATGGGAAGCGTGGTACGCAAATCAAATTCACGATTTTGAGAGATGGAGACTTGCGCCCACGTGTCATAACATTGGAACGTGACCGCATTCCTGTACATAGTGTGGATGGTGCTTCGGTATTGAATGAAAAAACGGGATACATCAAAATAATACGTTTTAGCTCCACTACGTCGCAAGAGTTTATGCAAGCCATGGAGTTTCTCTTTGAAAAAAAAGGCGTTAAGGATTTGGTAATTGACTTGCGCGGCAATCCAGGCGGGTATCTCGATAAAGCCGTTGACATATTGTCCCAACTTTTTCCAGAAAAAGATAAACTGCTGGTGATGACCAAAGGGCGGACGGTGCATCAAAATGAATATAAAACGACGGGCAGACAACGCTATAAAGTGGGTAAAGTCGCTATTTTAACAGATGAAGGCTCTGCTTCGGCAAGTGAAATCATCGCTGGTGCGGTACAGGATTGGGATAGAGGCATCATCATTGGTCGCCGCACTTTTGGTAAAGGTCTGGTTCAAGAGCCTTATGAATTGCGGGATGGCTCTGAATTACGCTTGACAGTCGCTCGTTATTATACACCTATTGGTCGGGGTATTCAGAAGCCTTATAAAGGCAAATCCAGAATGGAATACGAACATGAATTCGATAATCGCTACGGAAAAGGCGAGTTGAGCAACCAAGACAGTATTGTTAGATCAGACACAACACGTTTTAGAACAGCCAGTGGGCGGTGGGTGTTTGGTGGTGGTGGCATTACGCCCGATGTTTTTATTCCCATCGAGCCTTATTTGAAAAACGAATATTATCAAAATGCGAAAACGTGGGCTTCAGAATATGCTTTTCAATACTATACGGGACATCGTAAAGAATTGAAATTTAGTAACTGGCAAGAATTTCAAAGCAATTTCAGAGTAACCGATTATTCATTTTCTGAATTTTTGAAATATGCAGAACGGCACAATGTCCAAAGTGTTTGGAATCAAATACAGGGTGTCAAAGAACCCTTACGTCGTTTGATAAAAGCCCGAATTGCCCGTCAGTTGTTTGGCGATGAAGGTTATTATGGCATTTTGAATGAAACAGACCCCTGTATTCAAAACGCCTTGTATCAGTTTGGAAAAGAAGACCCTTTAGGGTTGCGTGGTTTGGCACAGCGGCGGAAATAGATTTTTACAATGTTTTTAAAGGTTGATGATAGAAGATATGGTAAACGGAAACCTATTCAATTTCCGTTTATTATACCTAAGCATACCAGAGCAATATTTCACATTTTTACAAACTTCGTCGGCACTTGCTTTGCTTTCGAGCCATCAGGGGTTATAAAATAAACCCCTTGCGGTAAATCACAAACATCGAGTGAAAACCGATTAGTGCCTTTGTCAATCTTCTGAACCATCGTTTTAATCGTCTTTCCTAAGGAATTAATGATAAAAAACGGTATTTCTCTTTCAACAATACTTTCCAATCGCACCATCATATCCCCCTCAGTAATTGAAGGGTAAATGGACTGAATAACCACAGGTATCCGTTGCGTCGGTTTTTTTACGATTGAAGCGGCATTTTGAGCGACTCTATTGAGTTTCAAAATGGATTGATTGTTATTGGTTTGCACATCTGCGGGTGTAGAGGACAAAAGTTTAGCGACACCTGTAATCGGCTGCGTTGTGTTCAAATTAAAAAGCGACAAAGTCAAATCGGCTGATGTATTGGCTACCAAAGTTGGAATCGCCCATGTATAACATTTGATGCCACCCGAACAGACTTCAGACCACTTACCTATTGAGGAGTTCACAGAACCATCATTGACCATATTGGGTGGGAAAGGAAACGCGATATTGATATTTGAAAAAGCAGTTGTACCTTTGTTTGTCACGACTAATTTATAAATTATGGAAGTATAAGGTTGATATGCAGCGACATTGGCTGATAAATCAACACTTAAATCATTGCCCGTTGAGGGTGGCGGCGGTATAGTCGTCATGCCCCAAGCATCAACAAAACATTCAGGTAATGCGGATACTGAGGGGGTGTTACCTGTAAACATTTTAAAGCCGCCGTCCCAATCCCACCAAGCAAACGGTATTTTCCAAGCTTCCAAAGTTTGACGAATCGTTTTAAGTAAGCGGCAACGACTTGCAACATCGCCATAGAGGGCATCGCTCCCAAATTCACCACAATAAACAGGACGTTGTTTAGCTGTTTGCCACAGATAAGCGACCCGCAATTGATTGTTGATGGCTTCAACAGTGCCATTGATGTTATAATATTGATAAGACGATTCGCCCCAAGTATTTTTGGCAAGTGGATTCATCGTTGGCATCGTCGCCCCATTGTATGGAAAAGGAATGCCAGTTGTTGCCATAGGCAGACCATTTTCCACCCAAGTCGCCCCTTGATGCGTAAAAATAAATGGCTCGTAAAAATGGAAAGTATATATGATATTGTTGTCTCGCAAAGTACCCAACGAATCTAAGTAGTTGATATCATTGTATTGTGTCCCGCCAACGATGAGCGTATGTGCGGGTGCTACCGTTCTGATTGATGCAACAATACTATTAGCGGCATTTTTCCATTCTGCCGATGTCAAATCGTAGGGTTCATTATAGATTTCAAAAAACACCCGATTGGGGTTTGACGTGGCATAACGAGCAGCAATGCTTTTCCAAATATTGGCAATTCTAACCGTTTCAGTGGACAAGTTTTGACGATTCAATTCGCCGAGATGATAGTCAATGATAATGTTCATATCCAAATCATTTGTCCAGCGAACAAACGAATCAACAGCCGTAAAATACTGAGGGGTCAAAACAGTGGGATTTGTACTTGACGTTGAATACCAACCCGTAAACCACACAGGCAATCGCAAAGTTTTGTTGCCCATTTGTTTCATCACCAACAAGTCATTTTTACGGTTTTGTATGCCATTGACATCAAAATAGTCTGCAAAATTGCGATATGGGTCGCCCAACCAATATCTTTCAAGCCACGATAAAGCCATGCCTTTTCCTAAGGTCGCAACGCGTTGAAATGGGACAGATTGAGATTTTAGAAGTGTTAAATGAAAACAAAAGACGATAAAAAGGCGCGTTTTTTTCATAGAGTTTGTCGTGGAATAGAATGCCTGTTGAACAAAAAATTGGTCAGAGTTTAGATTGAAAAGCAAATTACAAGATTAAAACTGTCGTTTTTATTGATTCATCATACAAATTATTGACACCTAAATAAATTACTCTTTAAGGTGTACTTAAAGAATATGATTAATGCATAACTGTTTATTCTATTATTGGGTGTGTAATAATTTATTCTTTTTTTGTTTTTAAAAATATTAATTTTGTAATTGTATTAATCAAAATGAACACTGGAACCTCTTTTATTGAACAAAAAAACAAACATTAATGAAACGATTTCTACAACCGACACTCTTCTGTGTGTTCTCTGTTTTCGTATTATCTGCCCCTAAAATTCAGGCTTGTGGCTTCGACTATGTCGGTTCATGCGCCACTGCTGTTCGTTTTACAGCGAACAATGTGTCCAAAGATTATTTTGTCTCAACGTGTGCTTATGGCAATGCTTTAAGTTCGAACATTGGCACAAACCTAACAACATTACAACTCGCCACAGCCACGACTGTTTCATGGGAAAGTTGTACCAATATACTGCAAGAAAGTGCCGTTTTTTATCGCATTTACAATGACCCACTCAACAAAGGCGGCTTTTTGAAAAACGTTTTGGTGCAGCAAAACCTTGTCAATAATCCACCTTATCGGACACGGACGTATGGCGCGAATTTAAACATTGACCTTCTCGCGGGATTGTTGCCCAACACGACATATACCATCGAACTTTATTATCAACTCGGTGCAGATTCCGATGGTAATGGAACGATTGATGCGATAAAAGTGAGCAATAACAATGGTTTGTACTATGCTACGACCTTCCAAACGGGTAATATCAACGTCAATTCGGGTTTTCCAGTGACCATTTCGACTCAAAATGCCCTTTGTAATGGTGCGGCGAATGGCTTGGCTTCGGCAGTTGCTTCAGGCGGAACAGCGCCTTATACTTATGCTTGGTCAAATGGCGCAACAGGTGCAAATGTTACAGGTTTACAAGCAGGCAATTATTCTGTTACTGCTACCGATGCGACAAATGCTAAAGGAATAAAATCGTTTGCGATAACCCATCCGTCGCCCATCAATGTGGGTTTGACGACGACTAACCCATCTTGCGGCGTGGTCAATGGTGCTATCACTTCCTCTGCGAGCGGTGGCACATCGCCTTATTCGTTTTTATGGAGTAACAATGCGACAGCGGCTAATTTGTCAAGCCTTTCTGCAAATGCTTACAGTTTGACCGTTACGGATTCTAAAGGCTGTATGGGTAGTGCTTCTACGATTTTGAATGAAAATTGTGGTAATAACAACAGTTATTGTACTTCTGCTTCGCAAGCCCCATGGAGCGAATGGATTGCGCGCGTGCAACTCAATACGTTGGATAATGCGAGTGAAAAATCACGCGCAGACCGATATGTTTTGGGTTATTCCGATTGGAAAGACAAAGCGACGACGCTTGCACAAAGCAGAAACTACCCCCTCACTATAACACCCGGTTTGAGTTGGTCTGGGGCACAAACCAATTTGTATTTTCGTGTTTGGATTGATTTTAATAAAAACGGCATTTTCGACGATACCGAAAAGGTTTTTGAACGCAATGCGACCAGTCAAGCGGTTACCGCATCCATTAACATACCCGCAACGGCTTTGCTCGGCACTACAGCGATGCGTGTCAGCATGAAAAAAGACGCATATCCAACGGCTTGCGAATCGTTTCCCGCAGGAGAAGTTGAGGATTATTCTGTCATCATCACAAGCGGTGGTCCAGACCCATGTTTGACCGATGTGACACCGCCCGTTTTGTCTGCTTGTCCGCAAAAAATCACTTTAACAACATTAACAACGTGCGCTGCATCAACTTGGGCAGCTCCCACAGCAACAGACAATTGCACAGCTACCCCCTCAGTAACAAGCACCCAAAACAGTGGTTTTTGTTTTCCAATTGGTTCAACATCAGTGGTATATACTGCCACAGATGCACGTAATAATACCTCAACGTGCAGTTTTAATGTCGTTGTGACTTTAGATCCTTGTGCAACCGATGCCGTGCCACCTGTTTTGTCTTCTTGCCCTCAAAATATAAATTTAACAACATTAACAACATGTGCCGCATCAACTTGGATAGCTCCTACAGTAACCGACAATTGCACAGCTACCCCCTCAGTAACGAGCACTCAAAGCAGTGGTTTTTGTTTTCCAATTGGTTCAACATCAGTGGTTTATACAGCCACCGATGCGCGGAATAATACGTCAACATGCAGTTTTAATGTCGTTGTCAGTTTAGACAATTGTGCAACAGATGCCGTACCGCCCGTTTTAACTGCTTGTCCTCAAAATATCAGTTTGATAACATTAACAACGTGTGCCGCAGCAACTTGGACAGCACCGACAGCGACGGATAATTGCACAGCGACCCCCTCAGTAACAAGCACCCAAAACAGTGGTTTTTGTTTTCCAATTGGTTCAACATCAGTGGTTTATACAGCTACTGATGCGCGGAATAATACGGCAACGTGCAGCTTTAATGTCGTTGTTACTCCAGTACCAACCGGAACAGCCGATTTGGGTTTGACTGTAACATCGCCCAATGCAACGTACAACAATTGGACGAATATTAGCTTTAAAACAACGGCTAAAAACAACGGTACAAATGCATTTAGCAATGTCAAAATTGAGTTTAAATTCCCGACAGGAACGGTGAATGGCGGCAGTACAACTGTTTCAGTAGGGGAGTGGCAGGAGTGGTGTGTAGGTGGTGTTCAATGTTATACATGGACAATTCCGTCATTGGCGGCTAATGCAACGGCGACATTAGATATTCCACTTTTTGTTCTCAACATTACAGCACCGATTGTAGGAACGGCGAAACTGCTTAGCTCAACCCCAACAGATGTCATTACTGCAAATAATACAGCGAGTGCGACCATTAATCGGAGTGCATCAGCTTCACCAGCCTCGGCTAGTTTGAAAGCCAGTCAACAGATTCCAGTCGTTATTCAAAAAATTTCACCCAATCCGACGGAAGAGGATATTTTGCTTAATTTAGAGAGTTTGGACGAGCGAGAAGTCAATTTTAATTTTTCAGATGCTTTTGGCAGAATTGTTAAAACGGAAATTCGGAAAGTCGAAAAAGGTCAAAATCGGTTACAATTTGACGTCCGAATGTTGTCTCAAGGCATTTATATCATTACACCTTCAACAAGTTTGGGTCAACAAATGCCTCGTAAGTTTTTGAAATTATGAAACGAATCAAAAGAAGGTAACAACTATTTCGTTACCTTCTCTCGTTCCAAAAGTATAAAATCCGCCTTCGACGCTTCACATATCGGACAACAAAATGTCTTCGGTAAATCCTCAAAAGACACCCCCTCAGTAATACCTTGTAATGGCTCTCCAAAAATCGGGTCATAGACGCTCCAACAATGCCCACATTGATAGATTTTCGGCTGTTTTTCCTTATCCTGCTTTTTCGATTTTTGGACGATGGCAACTCTTGAAGCGGCTTTTTCATTCGTCAATTGTGCATAGTATTTCTGACTCAAATTCGTCAATTCTATGGCTAAACGCCATTTTGGAACGGCTAATTGATGCGTTTTGCGCTTTCGACTGTGCGGATTAAAGTCTTCGGCATAAAAAATATCAAAAACTCCAAACCATCCAAATGGGTCAAAAGACCATTTGCCAATACTGAAAAAAGGCTCGCGCCGAATGATAACTGAACCAAAAACCTCCGATTTATGCCTTGTTTTGATGGCAAAAAGCAACCCAAATGTCCGCGCGTCCATTTTGTCAAACTGCTTGAATAAGTATTGTTTGAC
This sequence comes from Saprospiraceae bacterium, assembly GCA_043721685.1. Classification (GTDB taxonomy): domain Bacteria; phylum Bacteroidota; class Bacteroidia; order Chitinophagales; family Saprospiraceae; genus JAAFJT01. The sequence continues at coordinate 13,276 of JAYSQG010000424.1, forward strand.
TTTAAAACCAACGGGTGAATCGTCCTCTGTTTGCCAATTCAGTTCAAGGGCAGCATGACGGACGTTGATGCCGTATTTGCCCAATAGTTTTTCCCAAATATAGCGGTCTTGCGGTAAAACGCCTTTGATAATCAACGACCGCCACGTCGTAATGCACAGCGTACCGACCTTTGTTTCTTCGCATAAAGCGCACATTTCCTTCAAAAAAAGTGTTGAAAACTGCTCATTCCGACGATAAATGCCAATCCACGGCTTTGACCCATATAAATTCACACCCTCATAATAGGGCATCACAAATCGCGGAATAATCAATTCATTTTCAGGCGCCCGCATGACCAACCCCTCAGTAAATTGCAGATATTGAGGCATATCGAGAAAGTCAAAATTCTCCATTTCCAACAATTCATACTCTGCTTTTTGAGCGAAATTGGCTAAATCCTGTGTATAAATCAAGTTCGGAAATCGCTCAATCCGATGGGTTTTAGGAAATCGAATGAAACAAAACCAAAAATGGGGCACATCGGA
>JAYSQG010000425.1:0-4591 GCA_043721685.1 Saprospiraceae bacterium
CAATGCACGGTGTTTTGGTGGTAGCAGTGGCGCTATTGCAATATCTGTTTCAGGCGGTACAGGGTCAATTAGCTATACAATTTCTCCAAATGCTAATACAAAAAGCGTAACAAGTCCATATACAGGACTGACAGCTGGTACCTACACATTCACAGCTACAGATGGAAATGGCTGTGTAAAGACAAAAACAGCCGACGTAACACAGCCAACTCAGATAGTTATTACAACGCCGATCATCACAAACGCGAGCTGTATTGGCAACAGTGATGGTAAAATCGTCACATCTGCATCTGGTGGTACAGGAGTAATTTCGTTAGGTATTAATCCTGGCAATGGTACACAAAGTCCAGCGGGTACATTTACAGGGCTAACACCGATATCTTATATGATCATCGCAACAGATGCCAATAACTGCGAGGTAACAAAAATAGCTACCGTTTCAGCAGGCGTTTGTAATGCCACAGTTTATTCAGTTTCTGGTGCAGCTCGAACAGAATCCAATACGATCGTTAACAATTTAACGGTTTCTGCTAAAGTCAATACGACAGTTGTTGCAGCCGATGATGCTGTTAATGGTTCATTCAATATCACAATGGCTCCATCAAATGATGTCCAGATACGCCCTGCCAAAAACAATAATGAAGATGCGGCTTCGGGTGTTACGACATTTGATATTTCGAAAGTGAGCAGACACTTCCTCGGCATTGAACCATTAGAGTCACCTTACAAATTGATTGCTGCTGATGTTGACAAATCAGGCGAAATAGATGCTGTTGACATGTTGTTGATGCGTCGTTTCATCCTACGAGTCATTTCAGACCTACCTGGAGGCAACTTCCGTTTCATTGATAAATCGTATAACTTCATCAATCCGACGAATCCATTTGCTGAAGATTTCCCTGAAGTAGTCAATTTTTCTACATTGAACACAAACAGTTTTGCAAACTTCGTGGCTATTAAATTAGGCGACGTAAATGATTCTTACAATGCATTGTCTCCACGTAGTGCACGAACATTAACGTTCAATACAGAAGACATGCCTATTGTTGCGGGTAATGAATACACAGTTAATATTTCAGCGAATAAATTAGATGTAGCGGCATTCCAAGGTACCTTTAGCTTCAACGGCGCCACGGTTAAATCCATCAAAGGAGGTAATTTGAATAATTTGTCAAATGGCAACTTTGGTATCTTCACTAATGCCGTAACGACAAGTTGGAATGGCAAGGCTCAAGACAGTGTTGATGTTGTGGCAATCACTTTTGTTGCCAACAAATCAGGCAAATTGAGCGATTTATTGACAATCAACAGCACATTAACACAAGCAATGGCGAATGATGTGGCAGGTAATGAAATGAATATCAATCTTAAATTCAATACGAATAAAGTTGTTGGCGGGGAGTTTATGCTCTACCAAAACCAGCCTAACCCAGTTGCTTCTAAGACAACCATTGGTTTCAATTTACCGAACGAAAGCCAAGCCAGTTTGACCATCCTAACTGTTGATGGAAAAGTCGTTAAAGTTTTCAACGGTCAATATAAAGCAGGTTACAATTCAATTACTGTTGACAAGTCTGAATTACAAACAAGCGGGGTATTTTACTATCGTCTTGAAACAGCTGATTACCGTGCAACTAAGAAAATGATTATTATTGAGTAGTCATAGAGGTTAACGATAATCGATTTAATGAAATTTGAAGACATTTAGATTGTCTTAAATGACCAAAAGCCGTCTTGGATGTAGATTCAAGGCGGCTTTGTTTTTCTGAGATTAGAGACATAATTAGTAAACATCCTCCCCCTCAGTATAAAGCACAAAAAAAAGGTGCGAACATCTTACTCGACGTTCACACCTTCTTTTTGTGCCAATATTTTTGTGGCTTTAAATTTTATAAAACCTTTATTTTCAAACTATTGAATAAAAATCATCAAAACGGAATATCCTCACCATTCCCTTGAAGCGGATTAGTCGCAACAACCGCAACCGCATTAGTTGGAACATCATCATCATTCATACGTGAAGACAAACGAATGATATTGGCTTGTGGACTATTGGCGTTGACATTTCCAGTTGCCAAATTATTGAACCCATAATCATCAGGGTCAGCAAATTTGGAGAACTCACCTACGAAACGCAAATTCACCTCGCCCAAAGCACCGTTACGATGTTTGGAAACGATGATGGTCGCCATGCCTTTTGTTGAATTGCCGTTTTCATCTTCCATAATTTGGTAATATTCAGGACGATAAATGAACGACACAATATCCGCATCTTGCTCAATCGCACCCGATTCACGTAAGTCAGAAAGCTGTGGTTTTTTAGAACCACCCCGTGTTTCAACGGCACGACTCAACTGAGATAAAGCGATAACAGGCACGTTCAATTCTTTCGCCAAGCCTTTCAAAGCCCTTGAAATCGCTGAAATTTCCTGTTCACGATTGCCGCCCCGATGTCCGTCCGTACCACCCGTCATTAATTGCAAATAGTCAATAATAATCAACTGAATATCGTGTTGCGCCTTCAAACGACGGCATTTTGCCCGCAATTCAAAGACATTGATGCCCGGTGTATCGTCAATGAAAATCGGTGCTTTCGACATTTTTTCAATCGCTGTGTGCAATTGTTGCCATTCGTGTGCCTCCAATTGTCCTGTCCGCAATTTGCTACTACCCACTTCCGATTCCATCGAAACAAGACGTTGCACCAATTGCAGATTCGACATTTCAAGAGAGAACAAAGCAACACCTTTGCCAAACTCCATAGCAGCATTTCGCGCCAAAGAAAGCGTAAATGCCGTTTTTCCCATGGAGGGCCTCGCAGCCACAATAATCAAATCCGAAGGCTGCCAACCCGATGTTAAACGGTCTAAATCCGTAAAACCAGTCGGAACGCCCGTCAAACCGTCTTTTTTCTGCGATAACAATTCAATTTGTTTCAACAATTTTCCTGCAAGCGTATTCATGCCCTCGAAACTGCGCGACAAATTGGTTTCTGTTATCGAAAAAAGACTTTGTTCTGCTTTGTCAAGTAAATCGAAAACATCGGTAGAGTCTTCGTAAGCATCACGTATTATATTGGTCGAAACCTTTATGAGTTCACGTTGAATATGCTTTTGAGCAATAATACGTGCGTGATATTCGATATTCGCTGCCGAACCAACACGATTTGTCAATTCAACAAGGTGATAAGAGCCGCCAATGGTCTCAATCGCGCCCATTTTCCGCAACTCTTCCGTTACAGTCAATAAGTCAATCGGTTTTGACCCTCTAAAAAGTTCAGTAATCGCTTTATAGATAGCCTGATGTGCTTCTGTGTAGAAACTTTCAGGGCGTAAAATATCCATAACAGCTGGTAAACCGTCTTTGTCGAGCATCAAAGCACCCAAAACGGCTTCTTCGAGCTGTAAGGCTTGGGGCTGCACCTTGCCGAACACAAACGAACTGAGGTCGTTGGTGCGGTTGCGGTCACTTCCGCCAGAACCACCAGTGATTTTATCGAATCGCTGTTGTTTTTGATCTTTGCTTCTGTAATCTTCCATTTTGAATACCCAAAAGGTGGGTGTATTGATTTATAGAATCGAACATCTCTGCTAAATGCTCGTCCAAAGTTACAAAAAATTGTTTAATCTCAAAGTGTATTTACTATTTTTTGTTTCAACAAAGTTACTATTTTTTACTTACTCGCTAAAATTAAGTTATACAATCCACCTGTTAACAACCTCAGAACCTGTTAGTAACTCTGTGGATAAACTTTTTCGATTTTGTGGACAAGTTTGTTTCATATTTTTAATATACTGATAACCAATTTTTTGCACAAATTTACAACAGAATACTGAGGGGTTGATAAAAAGTTATCTACGTGTAGTTTATCACCTTTTCATGACGATTCTACCAAGTATGATGCAAGGTAAAATGGCGGTTTTATAGCTTTAGTAGGATTTAGTTTACGCTAACTATATGATTGTTGGCAAAAATTGGACAGTTAAGCTGTCGCCATAAGGTTGGTTACTTGAATCTACGACCAGTACACGGCAATTGAGCCAGTTCATTTTGGTTTTCAAAATATCTGTATATGTACCGCCTTTGGCTTTAATCCTTTTTGAAGATACTGAGGGGGGCAAAATGGGTTTATCTTCTTCAAGCCAAAGAATAGTATGCACTTCTAATTGTTTATTGGAGAGTATATTGAGGTAGTTTTCCCATCTTTCGGTATGATGTGTTGAACTTCTCACACCGCCAATAATACCAGACAAAGTATCTCTAAATTTTTGAGCAACCTCCAATTCTATGGGGTCGTCGCCGTTTTCGGTACGTGGTTTATTGGCTATACGATGTCCTTTGAAGTTTTTAACTTCTATCAGAACTAAACTGCGTTGATTCAAAATACCGATGAAATCAACCGCTTTAGTATGTTCAATCTTGATTTTTTTGTAGTCCGTTTCCTCATCATATTTGCAGAGCCACGACCAAAACGTTTCGTCAAAGGCAAAACGGATTCCGCTTTCTTCAAAAGTCATGCTGTCTGAAGTGTTTGTTTAAAAAGGCGTTGTTCAAGGTCATAATAAGCAGCATATTCGTCCAATATTGAGTT
>JAYSQG010000426.1:0-10449 GCA_043721685.1 Saprospiraceae bacterium
CATTATTAAATGCAATTTTTTGTCATTCTGAACGCAGTGAAAGAATCTGTATGCAAAAGATTATTCAGATTCTTTCACTGCGTTCAGAATGACAAAAAATAATATTTGAATAACCTTATTATACAAAAAAACTTCCAAAAAGTTGCTACCTCTTTGGAAGTTCTGTCTCAATCATAAGCCCATATTAAAAAGAGCAAATGACCTAACCCTTAATCTGTTCTATCAAATTTTGTACCACAGGTACCATCTGAATAGCCGTATCTTTGGCTATTTTCATTGCTTTTTCAGCATTGCTCAAAGCATCCGATTTTTTGCCCGTTAAATGTAATGTTTTAGCATACAGATAATAATATTCGCACAAACCGCCATTTTCAGCCGCCGTTTTCAAATATTTAGACGCATCAGACAAAACATTTTTATCAGAAGGAAACGCATCAATCATTTGTTTTGCAGTATTATACAGCAAATTAGCATTCGATTTTGCTTCTTTTTTGACAAACGTTTCACAGGCTTTGCAATAGCTTTTCACATCACCTGTCGTTTTAAAAAACTTCATATCTGCTTCCACTGCAAAGGCATTGGCTTTGTCCGGAAAATACGTTTTCATTTTATCCTTTGCCTCTTTGTGCAAATCTTCTGACTTAAATTCAACGGCAATATCCGCTGTTTTTTGAATGGCATCTTCCATTCGTGCATTCACTTGTTGTTCGCTAAAAAGCGCAACGATTTGTGTTCTATTTTTTACTAACAAATCAAATACCCTTGAATCCGCTTGTGAAGTGCCTTCAAAAATGATTTTTAACGTCGAAGCCTGCGTCATATCCGCTTTCAAAAGATAGTCATTCACGACTTTTAAACTTGATTTTCCAGCCCGATTGAGCGCACGGACATAGTTCAAAACCAAATCAGGATCGCGTTTACCTGCGAGATAATCTTTCTCAAAATCTTTGGTATTATCAATTTTACTCAAGGCTTGACGTGCCGTGCCAATCAGTTGTTCTGCTTGCAGTCCACCAACTATTTTATGTATTTGTTCCCCTTTTTCGTTGATAAAAATCAATGTCGGATAGGCTGCAACATCAAATTTACGTCCTAAGGCAGGACCTTCGCCCTTTTCCATATCCATTTTGACATTGATAAAGTTGTCATTGAAAAACTTACCAACTTTTGCTTCTTTAAAAGTCGTTGCCGCCATGCGTTTACAAGGTCCACACCACTCGGCAAAAGCATCCATAAAAACGAGTTTATTCTCTGTTTTGGCTTTTTCTAAGGCTTCTGCATACGTGCCATGAAAAAACTCAATGCCACCGTCGCTTAGATGTTTTTCTTGTTCAGCATCCTTTTGCGCTTGAGCGACCAATGAATGTGCCGCTACGAATAGTAAAATAAGTATTTTTTTCATTTTTTAAATTTATTAAAAGAGTTCAAGGATTTCGGATATTGGGTATAAGTGTTCGGATATTGGGATATTTGAACACCCGAATTAATGATTAAATAAGCCACTTAAAGTTGCTCCCGACAAGCAAATATGCTCCAAATCTTCACGAGAGCCGTAAAAAACGTTGAAATCAACGTAGCCGTCAATGCCATCCAGTCTGCCACGATTGCCATATTGCCAAAACCACCATTTGACACCTGCGCCCAATCGAGGGGGGTCGCCACCGTATTTAGCAATCCAAATCGGATACTTATCAAACTCTCCCACAATGAATTTGTTGTAAAATTTATAACTCGTGTAGATAATTGGCTTGATACTGTACTCCAATTCGACCCAATAAAGCCATGTTTTTAGCTGTCGAATCACCTCCGCACGCGGCAAATCATCATCCGTTTCAATATCCAAAACGGGCGGCAAATCGCCATAGGTCATATCAACAGACTGAATGAAATTTCGTGCTTGGATTTCACCATCAATCGAAGGTCTAAAAAAGTGATAAGCCCCGCGTTTGATACGATGTAGCTGCATTTGCTCCCAATTTCGGCAAAAAAGCGAATCTGTATGTTGTCGTCCCTCTGTCGCTTTCACAAAAGCAAACGAAATACCTTGTGCTGCAATCATATCCCACCTCACATTCGATTGGTAGTGAGAAATGTCAATGCCATGTACTTCGTAGCCTTCGATACGTGTCGTATCAGACTCGCAAGCCATGACTGAGAGCATTAATAATAGTAATATGACGGTGTTTTTATTCATTTCCGTTCAAAATTAAGTGTTTCTCTGATATTTCTTATTTAAAATAAATTTTTAGTGCCGTTTTGATATAACTAAGTAACTTATTTTTGTTTTTACCTTATTATAAGGTCAAAAACTACACCATTGTTTAAGGACTCTAAGCCCTCCTCAGTATATTTGCTTTTTTTTCATTCCTAAAAATTCAAAATCGTGTTGACTCAACGACAACTTTTCCTACGCCATGTTGCCCAAACATCAGATGCACCACTTGCGCTTGAAATAGAATCAGCCGAAGGCATGTTCATCAAAACAGTTGATAATCAACAAGTTATGGACTTAATTGCAGGCATTTCGGTCAGCGTACTCGGCCATCGCCCCCCCTCAGTACAACGGGCTGTTGAGGCGCAACTGAACAAATATTGGCACACGCTCGTCTATGGCGAATTTGTCCTCGCACCGCAAGTACAGTTGGCAACACTTTTGGCAGACAACCTTCCACCTACCTTGAATTCTGTTTATTTTACCAATTCAGGTACAGAAGCCACTGAAGGCGCGATGAAATTAGCCAAACGCGCCACAGGTCGGTCTGAAATCATCGCTATGAAAAACGCTTATCATGGTTCAACACAAGGTGCAATGTCGCTCAATTCTGATGACTATTTCACACAAGCCTATCGCCCACTTTTACCTGATATTCAATGGCTTACGTTTAATAATTTTATTGACTTACAAAAAATAACACCTAGAACGGCTGCCGTTATTGTCGAAACGGTTCAAGCAGAAAGTGGTATATATCCACCCCTTAAAAAATCTGAAAATAACCCAGGCTATCTTTTCGCCTTAAAAAAACGCTGTAAAGAAGTCGGTGCGCTTTTGATTCTCGACGAAATACAAGCGGGTATGGGGCGCACAGGAACGCTCTGGGCTTTTGAACAATACGGCATCACGCCCGATGTTTTGTTATTGGCAAAAGGCTTGGGCGGCGGTATGCCCATCGGTGCATTCATCGCTGACCGTGCTTTGATGCAAACCCTTACAAATGAGCCTGTTTTGGGGCATATTACGACTTTTGGCGGGCATCCAGTGAGTTGTGCAGCCGCATTAGCGACTTTGGAAACGCTGTTGTCAAGCGATTTAATGTCGGAAGTTAAAGCAAAAGAGGCATTGTTCAAACGCCTTTTGGTGCATCCTAAAATCAAAGAAGTCCGCAGCGCAGGTTTGTGGTTGGCTGTCGAGTTAGAAAGTTTCGACGTTTTAATACAAGTCATTCACGAATGTTTGCGGAATGGTTTGTTGACCGATTGGTTTTTGTTCAATAACCGAAGTTTGCGGATTGCACCGCCTTTGATTATCACAGAATCACAGATAGAATGGGCTTGTGAAGTAATCGTAGTCGCTATTGAAAAATATGCATAAAACAGTCTTAAACAAGAAATTATTTTCAAAAGAAAACCATTTTTATCCATTTTGAACAAACCCCACTCCATAGAAAACCGTAGGTTAAATTAGTTTTAAAATTAATTTTTCATCAAACAGAATTGAATGGAATAAAATGACTCATTATTGATTGTAAATAATTGACAATCAATGAAAGGGTGACTTTTTTCAAATCATTTCTTTAAACAATTTGACCAATGAAATCCTTTTTATTCACTTACTTTTTTCTAATCGGAACATTTATAAACGCTCAAACAACCATTATGCTCACACCACAAAAAGATAATACGATTTATTCTTCGAGTGGTACAGTCAGCAATGGACAGGGTATTTATCTGTTCACGGGCAATACAGGTGGCGGTGTGACGCATCGAGCCTTGTTGAAATTCAATATCGCAGGTAGCGTGCCAGCCGGCGCAACGATTACCGCCGTTTCTTTGAGTGTGAATGTGAACAAAGTACCTTTAGGTGTCGCTGGGAACACTTTAAAAATTCACAAGCTAACTGCCGATTGGGGCGAAGATGCCTCCGACGCAGGCGGTTCTGAAAGCACAGGCGGACCGGCTGCCCCTAACGATGCTACTTGGACACACCAGTTTTTCAGTACGACAATGTGGTCTAATGCAGGTGGTGACTTTCAAGCAACCCCGAGTGGCACAGTATCCGTAGCAGGAACAGGTCTTTACACTTTTAACAGCACACCAAGTATGGTCAATGATGTACAAACTTGGCTCAACGCACCAAGTGGCAATTTTGGTTGGGCATTGTTGGGCGACGAATCGCAGAATAAAACTTCCCGCAGAATTGATGCCCGAGAGAGTAGTACAGCATCAAATCGCCCAGCGTTATCAGTCACTTACACAACCACCATTCCTGTAGAATTCATTGATTTTCAAGCTATTGAAAAAAATAAAAATATAGAATTGACTTGGCAAACTGCCAGCGAACGGGATAGCAAATATTTTGAAATTGAAGCAAAACAGCTTCAAAATGGGGTAAATACTGAGGGGGGTAAATTCCAAAAAATAGGCGAACAAAAAGCAGCAGGTAATGCCCAAACGGTTCAAAAATATACTTTTGTTCATGAAGCGCCACCATCGGGCATTTATTTTTATCGCTTGAAACAAGTGGATTTTGATGGTAAAACCATGTACTCGCCAATCATCAGCGTCAAATTAAGCGACAGAAAAGCGATTAAAATCTATCCCAATCCTACCAGTAATCAATTTGTTATTGAAATCAACGCTACTGAAATCGAGCAGGTCGAATTAATAGATGCGACAGGAAGATTGATGCGTAGCATTTTAAATGTTAAAAATTCTGTGGATATTTCAGATTTGCCAAAAGGTATTTATTTCATCAAATTAAAAACAGAAGGGCAAACTGTTGTTGAAAAACTGATAAAACTGTAATTTTGACCCAAGTTCTCGAAACAACCGATGCGGTTTGCAGAAGCCTCATCGGTTTTTCTATTTTTCAATCACATTTTATTCAGTCAAACTATGCAGCATTTCACCTCTGTTCACGACGTTGATGACCCTTTGGGTTTACTCCGTTTGGCAAAAGATTGTAAAGAGCACCCATTGAAATTCAATGACTTAGGTAAAGGAAAAACGCTCGGCATGTTGTTTTACAACGCCTCGTTACGTACCCGTATGAGTACCGAATTGGCAGCTTATAACTTAGGCATGAACGTCATTTCGATGAATGTCGGAGACTCTTGGAACATGGAATTTGAAGACGGCGCCATCATGAACGGTGACAAAGCCGAGCATATTCGCGAAGGTGCGGCAGTGATGAGTCAATATTGCGACATACTCGGTGTGCGCTCATTTCCAACTTTGATTGACCGTGAGCGCGATTATTCGGATTTTATTCTATCAAAATTCAAACAACACGCTCGTGTGCCAATTGTTAGCCTGGAAGGTTCGACTGTTCACCCTTTGCAATCTTTGACAGATTGGTTAACAATTGAGCAATATAAGACCGTCAAACGTCCAAAAGTTGTCCTCACTTGGGCTCCTCACCCAAAGGCTTTGCCGCAAGCTGTGCCTAATTCTTTTGTGGAATGGATGAAAATTACGGATTACGATTTTGTGATAACGCATCCCGAAGGTTATGAGTTAGCAGAGCAATTTACTGAGGGGTGTACAATTGAATACGACCAAAACAAAGCGTTTGAAGGTGCCGATTTCATCTATGCCAAAAACTGGTCGAGCTACCGCGAATATGGCAAAATCCTTTCGATGAACCCGAATTGGACGGTTTCCGCAGCAAAAATGGCACTGACCAACAATGCTAAATTCATGCACTGTCTCCCTGTTCGGCGCAATCAAGTAGTGATGGATGAAGTCTTAGATTCGCATAACTCAATCGTTATTGAAGAAGCTAAGAATCGGACTTTTGCAGCGATGGCAGTTTTGAAGACGTTGTTGGAGAAAAAGTGAGGCTAAAAACGAGGACTAAAAATAACTGGTGGTTGGTGATAACGTCTTGCAAACTGGAAGGTCAAAAATGGGCGAAAATGAAGCCGCTTTTCTTCAATATCGTTCAGTAGATAAAATAGTTTCATATTTGGTCTTACTATCATTCCGTTTGTAAATTTAATATCCAGACCTAACCCTGTTCCAAGATGATAGGCGGGTTTACCCGTTCTATAAAGGCCATCTGCAGTATAAATCAAAGTAGTTGTAGAATTACATTGACATAGGTTTCCAACTCCTATGGATGTTTCCCAAAAAGATTTTATTGGATATTCGGTAAAATAATGACGGGTAAAAACACTTGTAATAAAAAATGGTTGAGTATATCGAAATATGTCATTACCTCCTAAAATAAGCCATAAGTGGTAAGATGTAATGCCTCCAAACCAATTCCCAGAAACCTTTGTGAACATATCAATCCCTGTTATGAAATTATCATAGCTTGAATTCTTATATAAAATACCTTTAGGAATAGGTAGAAAACTGTAGTTGACATGAATTTTTTGAAAAGATTTTTCTGAGAGACCCGATTGTGTGAGTCCTTGAGCTAAAAAAATTAAATTCAGGAAGATTAATAGTACCTTTTTCACAATAATATAAGCCTATTGTCCAATTTTGTATCAGAGGAGATTTTAAGTATTTATTAAATCTCCTCTGATACAATATCAGAAATTAAATAAAGAGTAATTTGATTACTAAAGTATATGGAGCAAAGGGCCTTCACTACCGCCACCGCCGCCACCACCGCCGTAACCACCAGAAATTATAGTGGTGCTAAATGCTTGTATGGAAGTTGCTCCACCTCCATTTGTTTGTCCGCCAATAATCGCAGTGTTTCCACGTGCTATCAAAATGTCAACATTTCCGCCAAGAGGAACACCTGAAAAATCAGATTCTGTTAATTGATAATATCCATCATCATCCGTTTCAATATATTTTTCAACTCGTTGATAACTTGAGAAGTCTTCATTTATTGCTCTTTCAGGTATAAATGTTATCAAAATATATACTTTACTATTATTATTATCTGCATTCCAACTAAGCGAAGTATTTCTGGTTCCCCCATTGATATTAAAAGCTTGAGGATTATATATTGAATTAGCATTTCTTAAACTAACATCTTTAGAATTGAAAGAGATATTCAATGTTTTCCCAAACAATTGTGATAATTGATTTTTATCTACATTAGAGTTTGTCCTATATTGGTTTGTTGCAACACCATTCAAAATATATGGTGTCATTAATAATTCATTGTTAATATTGATATCTTGATAGGTCGGTCTATTGAAGCCTGCCCTAACATCGTAAGTAACCTGATTTTTGAAATTTCGGCTATTGGAGCTAACAATAATACTTCCTTCTTTGGCATTGCTAATTTTAAGATATTTCGAATAGAACGTTTCTTCTATGCTAAGAGAAGATGGTGTATTAGTAATACTTGATTTATTACATGCTTGAAAAGCAATGATAATTATCAAAGAAAAAGAATAGATTATTTTTTTCATTTTATTATTAATTTTAAAGTGATGAAAATTTTTATTAAAAAATTAATTACACGGGCTTAAAGCAATAAATTGAATTTGCTCAGGTGGAGTTACAGTTGAACTAACTCCGGTAAATCGTACTGATTTGGAAAAAAATGTTCTATTAAAACTCCCTCCAGAACATGTGATACATGGTGAAAAAATAGTCATATCAATTGACAAATCTCCACTTGAAAGAGGTAAATCTGGTAATTTACAAGCCAAGTATTCTACCCCATTTACTGTTTCAATTTTTGGAGTCCATTTTCCATTTTTATATAATTCATCCCAAACAGTATTTGGTCCACAACTACCAGCTATATGAAATTCAATAATCCATTTTGATTTATCGTTTTTTAGACTTTTACCGAAAACATTAGCCCCTGTTTTGAAATCAGTTAGTAATTTAGAAGCAAATACTTCACAGCCCTGTTGTGGAGAACCATTCACTAAATCGATAGGAATTGTAATTGTTCCGCGATTACCTTCTGGTTTTGGACACCCTCCAGCATTGCAAGATATGATTGAAGATAGACTCAAAGGCACTAAGATACAAAATAAAAGATAATAGAGCTTATTTTTCATATTTTTCTTAAAATTTAATTAGTTAAAAAATTATTTTGTAGTATTGTGTTGCAACGGTACAAAATTGACAGATATTAATTAGTTTTGCTACTTAATTAGGTTGTGAAATCCGCAACTTACATGTTAGGAAATCCACAACTTTGTTATATTTTATGGATAGTAAAATAATTTATCTTATAAATAGTTGATAACCAAAGCTATTTATTGACTAAATTTATTCCATAAAATACCTTACCTTAAAAACTAAAAAACATGACATTTGGCTCAAAAGTTAGATTATTAAGAAATATCAAAGGTTATTCACAACAATATGTCGCACATATGTTAAATTTATCAGAAAACTCTTTTCGAAAAATCGAAAACGATACCGTCATTCCTAAACTGGAAAGGAAACAACAAATTGCTAAAATACTGGGTATCAGTATTGAGGACTTAGAGGCAATGGGAGAAGGTAATGCTATTTTTTATAGTTCGGTGCAGTGTGAAACAGGAGGGTTCGTCGGTTCTAATGGTGTCGTTCATAACAATAATCCGAAAGAGCTAATTATTGAAATTGATAAACTCAAAATACAGCTTCATGCCAAAGACCAACGCATCACAGACCTTGAAAAGCATTTAAAAAACCTTGAAATGGTCGTCGAATTACTCAAAGCTAAAATTGGCTGATTTATAGAAATTTAATGTGTTGCCAATCCAAATACTGATGATATTTGTTTTTTTTCGTAAAAATTCTAAAAAAATGAAATTAATACTTGAAATACCAGATAATCAAGCAGCCTTTATGCTTGAATTGCTACGCCATTTCCCTTTCTTAAAAATTCAAAATAGCGAAGAGCAAAATTCTGTTAAAGAGCAAATGCTTCAAGATATGAGCGAAGCTATTGACGAAATTAAACTAATGAAAGCAGGCGTACTTAAAGGATATACGCTTGAAGAAGCAATGGCTGAACTAAATAAGCCTTAAATCTTTGGTTATGTGAAAACTTTAAAACCTCCCAACTATGTTTGAAATTGTCATCACACCTAAGTTTCTTCGCTTGCTGAAACGACTTACAAAGAAATATCCATCTTTGAAAATGGAATTTAATGAGGTAGCCAAGCAACTTAAAGAAAACCCATATACAGGAACACCACTTGGCAACGATTGCTTTAAAATTCGTATTGCAATAGCATCAAAAGGGAAAGGGAAAGCAGGCGGTGCAAGGGCAATAACGCATATTGTGGTACAGGATAAAAAGATATATTTCCTTGCAATTTATGACAAATCTGAAATCGATAATTTACCCGATAAAGAAATTTTAAAACTCATAAAAGATAAAGACCTGTAATTTATATGATTGACAATCAACTAATTATCATAAAAGTTGGCGGCAACGTCATTGACAACCCCTCAGTATTAAGCCAAGTTTTAGACGATTTTTCTAAAATTACATCTCGAAAAATACTTGTGCATGGCGGTGGAAAAGTAGCCGATGGTTTGTTGAAAAAACTCAATATCACGCCTCAAAAAGTGGAAGGTCGTCGCTTAACGGATGAACCAACATTGGAAGTTGTCACAATGGTTTATGCGGGTCTCATCAATAAAAATGTGGTGGCACAACTGCAAGCACGTGGCTGCAATGCTTTGGGTTTGACAGGTACGGATATCAATGCCATTCAAGCACATAAAAGAACAAAAGGCAATGTGGATTATGGCTTCGTAGGGGACATTGATGTCGTCAATACTGAGGGGGTTGCCCATCTCTTAAAATTTGCAGAAGCCCTTGTATTTGCACCCATTACGCATGACAAAAAAGGGCAATTACTGAATACCAATGCCGATACCATTGCTTCAACATTAGCCGTTGCGATGTCTGAACAGTTTGATGTCACCCTTAAATTTGTTTTTGAAAAAAAAGGCGTTTTGTCTGACCCAACGGACGATGATTCAGTGATTGATTTTATTTCTTACACCGATTTTCAAGCGGGCAAAGCAGACGGTTCTATCTCTGATGGCATGATTCCGAAGCTCGATAATGCTTTTAATGCGATGAAATCAGGCGTACAGTCGGTTGTGATATGTGGTACTGAGGGGGTTAGTTCTGAAGTGGGAACGCATTTAGTTTTGTAGATGACGCGAGGGTTAAAAATCTAATGTCATTTCCTACACAAAATTCCGAAGGAATTGAATACGAATAACCGTAGATGAAATCTACGGAATAAATAGCGGGTAGTCTCCCAATTCCGAAGGAATTGAATGGGCATAGTG
>JAYSQG010000427.1:0-18828 GCA_043721685.1 Saprospiraceae bacterium
ATTAGGCTAAAAGCGATAAATATCTCTGTAAATGGGACAATATAACCTACAGGCAGTAGGCTTTTAATGGTTTCAATATTTTGTATTTTAAATAAATCCATTAAAATATGAACAAAACGCCCTCAATGAAATTATTGTTTGCTTTTTGAATACCACTCCAAAAATAAGTTGCTATCAGTATTATTTTAATGGATGTGAATAAATCAATTTCTAAATTTTAAAAATACTTGGAAATACAATAAGGAATTAAAATGAGAATATAAATATAAACCCAAGGTTGCAACCTGTTTTGGTCTTGTAATAAAAAGAAGAATAAAATTATAAGTGAAGTTATTAATGACCAATTGTTTTCTTTAAATATATCGTAAAGTAATAAAAGGAGTAATAACGGAAATAGTAAATAATTTAAAGAATAAGGAATGTTTTCAAATGAATTGACACATGGTATCATTGGAAATTGTCTTTTTCCAATCCATAAATTAGGCGACAGTAATAGTCCTAATATCAAAAATAAAATTGTAATTGTTTTTATAGATTTTACTCTATTTTCTATTAAATTAAAAGAGGTCATACTTTGATTTTTTTTCGTTTAAAACGTCTATGAGTTCTTAAAAGTAGTTGTCATGGACTAATATTTTCAGCTCTATTTTTTTTTACAAAAATAAGATTTTTCTATAAAAACACTGACTTCATACTGAGGGGTCTGTTTTTTTAAATAAAAAACACAAAAAACCTTGTATAGAAAAACAAGAAAACCTATCTTTGCGCCGCTTTTTGCGGTTAGCTGTGACCTCTGCTGCTAAAAGCTTTTATTTCGTTAAGCTAAATCTGATTTCGAGTCACATCGGAATTGCTTCCCAAAACAGCGCGACGAATCACAATATTAAAACGTCTTTTCTAAAATGGCAAAAGAAGTAGAAGTTTACATCAAGCTTCAGGTGAAAGGCGGTCAGGCAAACCCTGCCCCACCGATTGGACCTGCTTTGGGTTCAAAAGGTGTCAATATCATGGAGTTCTGTAAGCGATTCAATGCTGCGACACAAGATTCAATCGGTAAAATTTTGCCGGTTATAATCTCGGTTTACAAAGACAAGTCTTTTGAGTTTGCGATCAAAACAGTGCCTGCAGCCGTACAGTTGTTGGATGCTGCAAAATTGAAAGCAGGTCAAGGCTCAAAACAATCTAACCGTATTAAGGTTGGAAAAGTCACTTGGGACCAAGTTCGCGCAATCGCGGAGAACAAAATGCCTGACTTAAACTGTTTCACCGTTGAATCAGCTATGAAAATGGTAGCTGGTACAGCACGAAGCATGGGTATCACTGTCGAAGGCACAGCGCCTTGGGCATAATTTATCATTGGTAAATAGTTATTAGTCAATTAGTTATAAACGTTTTAAACGAATAACCAATCACGAATAACGAATAACCAATCAAGGGAGTTCCGAAACGATTTTGGAACGTTAATTACCTAACTATTAAAATTAAAAAACAAAATGGCAAAAGTTCCAAAAAGAAGAGCAGAAGTTGACAAGAAAGTTGATGTCAACAAACTCTACAGCTTGAACGAAGCATTAGCTTTAGTTAAAGATGTGAACATTGCAAAATTTGACGCTTCGGTTGACTTACACGTCCGCCTTGGTATTGACCCTCGTAAAGCAGACCAAGCCCTTCGTGGTACGGTTTCTTTGCCGCACGGTACGGGTAAAACCAAGAAGGTATTGGTGATGAGTACACCTGACCGTGAAGCAGACGCGATGGCTGCAGGTGCAGACTTTTTCGGTCTCGAAGAGTACATCAAAAAATTCCAAGAGGGCTGGCTCGATGTAGATGTTGTTATTGCAACACCTAACGTTATGGCTCAATTGGGTAAAGTAGCTCGTATTCTCGGACCGCGTGGTTTGATGCCGAATCCTAAAACGGGTACGGTAACGCCAGACATCGCTTCAGCAGTTAGTGAAGTCAAAAAAGGTAAAATTGCTTTCCGTGTTGACAAAACAGGTATCATTCATGCTGGTGTTGGCCGCGTATCTTTTACGCCCGAACAATTGGCTGATAACGCGAATGAATTATTGAATACGCTTATCAAAATGAAACCGTCAACGGCGAAAGGCATTTACATGAAGTCACTTACGGTTGCTTCCACTATGTCGCCAGGCATCAAAGTTGATACAAAATCTATTAAGTAAAAGAAAAAAGATCTATTCAACATGACAAAAGAAGATAAAGGAGTCGTATTGGAGGACTTGAAAAGTAAACTCGAGGAGTACTCGTTCTTTTACTTAGCGGACCCAACAGCGATGACAGCAGCTCAGACCAACAAATTGCGTAAAAAATGTTTTGAACAAGACATTGAAATGCAAGTTGTGAAAAACAAAATTGCTCTCAAAATCATGAAAGAAGCCGATGCTTCTAAAGGTTATGAAGGTTTATTTGATGCTTTCAAAGGTCAAACGGCTATCCTATTCACAAAAAATCAAAAATCACCTGCCAAACTTATCGAAGACTTCCGCAAGGAAAACTCAACGGAAAGACCTGGTTTCAAAGGTGCTTACATTGATTCCTCTACTTTCGTTGGTGAAGACCAATTGGCAGTATTGAAAAAACTCAAATCGCGCGAAGAACTTATCGGCGAGGTTATTGGTTTGCTCCAATCACCTGCGAAAAACGTTATCAGTGCATTGCAAGGTTCAGCAGGTCATAAAATTGCTGGATTGGTCAAAGCTCTTGAAGAGCGTGCAGCGTAATTTTAGTTTTCTGTTTAGTGAGATTTCGGGACTAAACACCCCCTCAGTAAACAACCAATTTTTTAAGTTGTTTTTTATAACAACTTGACAATCAATTATCTAATAATCTATTTTCGTAAAAAATTTTAAATTAAAATACAATGGCTGATATCAAAGCTCTCGCGGAACAATTAGTAAACTTGACTGTAAAAGAAGTCAACGAACTTGCAGGTATCTTAAAATCTGATTACGGCATCGAGCCAGCTGCTGCTGCTGCTGCTGCTGTTGCTGCAGGTCCTGGTGCAGGTGCTGCTGCTGAAGCAGTTGCTGAAAAAACTGAATTTGACGTTATCCTTCAATCGGCTGGCGCAAGCAAATTGAACGTCGTTAAAGAGGTGAAAAACCTTTTAGGCTTAGGTTTGAAAGAAGCAAAAGACATCGTTGACGGTGCTCCTGCTACTTTGAAAACAGGCGTTAGCAAAGACGAAGCGAACAGCATCAAAACGGTTCTTGAAGGTGCAGGTGCACAAATCGAAATCAAGTAATCTGACGATTGTTTCGACAATACGAAAAACAATAACCGCTCATCTCGATTCATTCGGGGTGGGCGGTTTGCTTTTGTGGATATAATACTTAAGAGACCACAGATTAGTCGTATCAGTCTAATCTGTGGTCTCCTAAGTATTATATCCTAAATCCTAAAAATATCCTTCTCTTCCCAATCGCTCTTTCTATATGCCATCATAAATTCAAACACTAAAATCAAGAGAGCAAACAAGACAAAATACTGAAAATAAGACTCATACTCACTAAAAGAACGCAGTTCCATTTCTCTTTTTTCAACTTTCTCGATGCGGTTTTGTAGGGCTTCAATCACGTTTTTAGTGTTGGCAATATTGAAATATTCACCATCACTTGCAGCCGCTAAATCTTTGAGCATTTGCTCATTGAGTTTAGTTTTTATCGGTTGCCCTTTTTCGTCACGTTTATAGTCCGTCGTTCCACCAAAATCAACAGGCATAAAGCCCCCTTCCGGCGTACCTACGCCCACAGTGAAAACAATCAGCCCATTCTCCTTAGCTAATTTTGCACGTTCAATGGCTTCAGAATCATGGTCTTCGCCGTCGCTGATAATGATGAGGACTTTATTGCCCTTCGCTTTATCACCAAACGCCCGTTCTGCCACGTCAATCGCTTCGCTAATCGCAGTGCCTTGTGTCGGCGCTTGATTTGGATTCGAGGATTTGATAAACATCGCTGCTGCCGCATAATCGGTTGTCAAAGGCATTTGCAAATAAGCATTGCCCGCAAAAACGATTGAGCCAATGCGTTCTCCTTTCAGCGCTTGAACCAAATCGAGCGTAAAAGCCCGCGCCAATTCAAGACGAGAGGGTTTTATATCGTCTGACAGCATCGAATTTGAAATATCCAAAGCTATGATAACATCAGAGGCTTTGCGTTTGGCTTTTTCGCGCTTCGTGCCTAATTGTGGATTCGCCCAAGCAATGACCAAAAGCCCAAAAACCAGCATCAAAACGCCAAATTTTAATTGGTGTTTGATATTAGATACTTGTGGCATCAGCCGTTTGACTAAGTCCGTTTCGCCAAATCTTAAAACGGCTTTGAGCCTTTTGCGCCGCATCCATATAAAAAAGATGGTTAATACAGGAATCAACGCCAATGCGTAAAAATGGTCGAGATGTTCAAATCGAAACATGGTTTTGGTTATTGGGATATGAGGTTGATCCAAAAGGCAAAACGATATTTTATGTACAGAATTTTATATTAATTCGAGTACCATGTTCGGGGAACTTTTAAAGTTCCCCGAACATGAATGCCTTTTGAAACAGCCTCATATCAAGATTAAACAAGTTTTTTTACAGAAGTATCACCCCTCAGTATAAAATCATTTTCTAAATCTAAAAGATTGATTCCAGGCGTTTTACCTATATCAAAACTGCCCAAAGTGTCGTCGAAGCCAAGGGCTTGTGCGCCATTTAAGGTTGCCCAACGAATCAGTATCTCAAAAGGGACATAAGACTGAAAACATTGAATCGTCTTCATTTCTTCTAAAATAGACAGTTGCCAATTGGAGGTCAAACTGTCTGTGCCAATTGTCATACGGACATGGTCGTCTATAAAATGTTGATAATTGGGCAAACGGTTTTCGATGTACAAATTAGCATTCGGGCACGTTGCCCAATAGACATTTTCAGACCACATTTGTGCTGCGCCAATATCCGCTTTTGATGTCAAAGTATTGTGTACAAAAAGCGTTTTTACTGAGGGGGGTAAATTTTCAAGCGCATAGTGAATAGACGTTTTTCCAGAAGGCTTTGACTTATCGAGTGTGATGCCAAATTTGCCATAAAAATCATAAAAACCACCGTTGCCATACATAAACATATCCTGTTCGGCTTGCGTTTCTTGATTATGAATGCTAACTGTTATGCCCTCTTTTTTATTCAATTCATTGATTTTTTTAAACAAATGACGCGAAACAGAGTAGGGTGCATGTGGCACAACACTCTTTCGACTGCCTTTTGCCAACGGCAAAGCATCATAAACAGCTTTGTATTTTTCAAACTCTTTGTCGGCATCGTTTTCTTGCAAAAAATCAAACATTTCAATAAAAGTATAATACCTCAAATTGCCTTTTTCTTTTTGAGCAAACGTATCTGTCACGTTTGAAATATCGCCAACGGCAACGATGCCGCCGTCAATCATCTCTTTTTCAGCCCTTTCAATGGCATCTGCAATCACTTCTGCCTCTGCACTACGTTGGGTCACAACCCCCTTTATGAACGGAATCAAGGTCGTACCTGTGGCAACTTTGCCCTTCATGTGCGACAATTCGAGGTGACAATGTGTATTGATAAAACCTGGTACTAACACACCTTTATAGTATTCAAGCGAAGCTGCGTCGTGGTTGTCACGACGGTCAATTTTAAGTATTTTCCCTTGATTATCAACAATAATGACCCCGTTTTCGATGGGTTCTGATGAAATTGGATAAAGCCAATCGGCTGTTATTTTTCGCATAATATTTATTTTTATGTAATATTAACTACCAAGTAGTTCATGGCTATTACTAATATTTAAAATTTCTTCTATTGGGAAAGATTGCTTCTTTAGATATTCAAATTTAAGATCTTGTAGTTGTAAAAAATCATCAATCGTAATATCATCTTGAACATTATAACATAAAAAATGATCAAGAATATTACTTAAAGAAAAGATGAGGTAATATTTTAAATTAGAAGCAAGATTTTCATTATTGGTATTGTATTGGGCTTCATGAACAATTTCATTACGAACATGATAGATACGTCGAATTTGTTGCTCCAATTTTGTAATATGTGACATAATATAAGTATGACGTTTATCATTAGAGCCTTGTCCAAAACTTCGATGTTCTAAAAACCATGCTCGATAAGCAGTTAATGGAGATAAATCAAACAAGTCTTCTTTTATTTCTTTATAGAAATTTTGTTGGTTAAAGCAACTATAATTATCTCTTGAAATGTATTTTAATGTTTTTAATTTATCAAGAATCATTGCTTTTTCGTAAAGATCAATTACATTTCTTTTAACATAAGAGATAGCTTGAAGTTGAGGTAAATAAGTTATTATTCTTTTAAAGGAATTATCTGTTGCATTAGAAAATAAATATTCAAGGCCAAACCAGTAATTAATAATTTTATGTTCTATTTCAAGTGCTTCATTACCAAGGCGTAGATAATGAAAAGCAGATTTTATTTTTTCTTTTCCCTCGATATGGATATTATTTTTCTCTAAAAGATTGGGGATTTTCTTATAAATATCTTCAAACAATAATTGCCCGTATTTATATCTACCGTCTAATGCGTATCTCACTTCCTGGAATTCTGCTCGTTCTG
The DNA here is from genome assembly GCA_043721685.1 of Saprospiraceae bacterium. GTDB lineage: Bacteria > Bacteroidota > Bacteroidia > Chitinophagales > Saprospiraceae > JAAFJT01. Next base: position 6,623 of record JAYSQG010000427.1, read on the forward strand.
GAAAAAAAGCATCCACGATATAAGCTCTATCTGTAATATTTGAATTGTTATTTCCAAAACCTAAATTTAATATATCAAGGCTCTCTGCAATTATAGATTTAGACTTATATAAAGCTGCAAAATAATCAAGAGCATCAATTTTAACACCAATATATCTAAGATATGGAAGTTTAATATTAAATTTTTTAAACTCCTTTATAACTGATTGTTTCATTGGTAGAACTTCATTTATTAATTCACAGACAATAAAAGTAGAAAATGACCTCAATGATTTACATATTTCTTCTGATGAATAAAATTTAAACCATACTCGATATTTTTTTTCGGGGGCATTTATCATACGATAAATTTCATTTTTGACATCTTTAAAATCGAACTCTTTATTGTCTGAAAATATCCTATTAAAAACAATAGATAGATAAGACTTGTGATAACCCAAGCCTATTAAATTAGTCATTAGAAATGATATAAGTTTGTCTATTTTCTGAAATGTTTTAAACTCATCTTTTTCATCAATGGGGTTATCTATATAGTGGCAAATTTTATCCAGCAATAAAATACTATAATTATCATTCTCATGTAAAATAGCATTTATAATACTTTTTAATTTAATTAAATTGTTTTTCTCAAAAAGCACTTTTTCATCTTTTTGATTAATTATCTCATTTAAAAAGCTAATAAAATAGTCTTTACTTATAGTTTTTACAACAAATACTTCATCTTCTTTTAACAATGAAATTGTTTCTTTTTGACAGCTAACAACAGTTCCAAAATTATGTACCTTACCATCTATCCAACCTTCGGATAAATGTAATAACTCAGGCAAAATTAACTTAATATTCATAACACGGATGCGATACGAGTCAATAGTTACCTTATGAATCAGTTCTGATATACGCTCACAAAAAAACTTTTCGTAACAGTTAAGGTTCTTGTTTTGAATTAATTTCATTAGAATTTTCATTAAAATTTGATAATATGAACCAATAGCCTTATTTTTGTGTTATATTTTTGATGAAAGTTTATAATTCCTTATGCAAAGATAAATGAACTGGCAGATTTAATTGGTCTAGAGTTTCGTACCGCAATTAATTTGAGCCTTTTCGAATTATTATTAGAATTTCTATTTCGAGGTTACCTATTATAGGTAGCCTCACTTTTTTTATAAATGTATTACTTTCCAAAAGCCCAAGTCAAAAAATCGGGCATCACCGCCCCCCATGTCTGCGGATTGTGTTCACCGCCGACCAATTCAACATATTTTACATCTTCATTTGGCTTGTAACCGAGTCTGAACAATTCGTCCATCAAGTCCTGTGTATCGTCAATAACATCAATGATACCGTTGTTGTTACGGTCAGAATCCTCATCACGTGTGCCGACTTCAAACCAAAACTTCATACCTTCTTGATGTTCACTTTTAGCAATAATATCATGCATGATGCGCCCGCCATCAGGGTCTTCTGCCGTCCATTCTTTCTCGCGCCACCACAAAGAACCACTGAAAACGCCTATTTTTCCAAACAGCATCGGGTTGTCCCATGCAATATCGAGGGCAGACAATGCGCCGAGCGAAAAACCTGCAAAAGCGGTATTTTCAGGGTCGTTCAGGCATTTATATTCGTCACGTATATAAGGCATGACTTCATGCAAGACAAAATTTGTGTACTGACGCGCTTTGTTACCTCTGTTTTTATAGTCGGCTTGTCGTGCTGTTCCATATTCATTGATGCGATTTTCGTTACAATACATCGCAACGATGATAATCGGTCGCAGCAACCCCTCAGTATAAAGGCGGTTTAAGGTGTCAAACATACCAAGCGCAAGCATATCTTGACCATCGTTGAAGTAGATTGTTGGATACGATTGTTTTTTGTTATGTCCATACTGAGGGGGTAGAAAAACATCAACTTTCACACCTCGCTCCAAATATTTTGACGGGATATTGAGGTGTTTTACCATAACTTCGTTATTATTGCTTTGCGAACCCGTAAACGAGTGGATAACTTTTTGTAATAAATTCATTCTGAGTTCAATGTATTCGTATTCTGTATTGTTTTTTTTAATTTTTAAAACTTCTTTTTACAAGAAAATAGAAATGGGTAAAATGTACTAATTAAAAATATAATTTTATAAATATCGTTATTTTATTACTTTTATTTTTTTATGCGTCACTTAAACAACATGTTAAAAAATTTTATTTGGTGAAAGAAATTGAAAAGGTTTGGTCGTTTGCTGCTTTTTTTGTTAATTTTGCGTCTGAAACGAGGACAAAGAAACAGTTTTTTTTCTAAAAATAGATTTACCAACCAGCCAAAATTTAGGCTTTAAACCCGATTGAACAATGAGAGAGGAACACTTCAAGTGGTATTCACCACATTTGAGCATGGAAACCGAGATGCTCGTTTATGGTCATGCAGGTTATCCAGTCATCATATTTCCGACGACGCAGGGGCATTATTACGAATCAAAAGATTTTAAGTTGATTGAAAGTGTCCGTTGGTTCGTTGAACAAGGCTTGGTACAGATTTATGCACCCGATTCGGTTGACAAACACTCATGGTACAATCGTGAAGTTCACCCAACCGTAAAAGTGCATAATCATATTTGTTTTGATAAAATGATTCGTTGGGAGCTGGTTGAGCGCATTCGGCACAACACAGGCAACAAACGTGTAGCTGTTACAGGTGCGAGTTTTGGCGGTTATCATGCTGCAAATTTTGCTTTTCGACATCCAGATGTTGTCAGCCACATGTATTCGATGAGTGGCGCGTTTGATATTCGTAGTTTTATGAATGGATATTACGATGACAATGTGTATTTTAACAACCCGGTTGACTATCTGAAAGGTTTAAACCATCCTGATTTGTGGAATATGAAAATCATTTTAGGCACTTCCGAATGGGATATTTGTCGCCCTGCAAATGAGCAATTATCGGCTATTTTGAATGAAAAAGGTATTCAACATTGGTTGGATATGCGGGGTTGGATTTCACATGACTGGCCTCTTTGGAGAGAGATGTTTCCGCACTACTTGTCTTTACTGTAATTTTTTAAGTTTGATACAGAGGGGTGTTGCAATGACCTCTATTAAACGATTTAATAAAACATAAATTTAAACAAAAATACATAACTAAATAAAAATCAGCTATTTATGAAAAAAATTGGCATTCTTTTCGGACAAGAAAATACATTCCCTTGGGCGTTCATCGAGCGCATAAATCAAAAAAATGTACCCGGCATTGTTGCCGAAGCGGTCTCGATTGATAAAGTGATTCAAGGCAGTCCAACAGAATATACGGTCATTGTTGACCGTATATCACAGGACGTGCCGTTCTATCGCGCTTATCTAAAAAACGCAGCGATTTCAGGTACAGCGGTTATCAACAACCCGTTTTGGTGGTCGGCAGATGAGAAATTTTTTAATAATGCCTTAGCAGTTCATGTCGGTGTGCCTGTGCCAAACACAGTCATTTTGCCTTCAAAATCAATGCCTGATGATACGACGGCAAACTCATTCCGCAATTTGAAATATCCGATGGATTGGGAAGCGATTTTCAAGTACATTGGTTTTCCTGCATACATGAAGCCACACGCGGGCGGCGGTTGGAAATCGGTCTATAGGGTAGAAAATATGGAAGACTTTTTCGACAAATATGCCGAAACGGGTCAATTGGTGATGATGCTACAATCGGAAGTTGTTTTCGAAGAATACTTCCGTTGTTACTGTTTAGGCGGTAAATATGTTCATGTTATGCCTTACGAACCACGTAATCCGCATCATTTGCGATATGCTGTTGAGACAAAAACATCGCCGGAGATGTTGGCTTTGGTTGAGTCTTATGTCTTGAAATTATGCCGTGCGTTGGGTTATGATTTCAACACCGTTGAGTTTGGCGTGATGAACGGCGTGCCTTATGCGATTGACTTCTGCAACCCTGCACCAGATGCAGATGTTCATTCAGTTGGTCAAGAAAACTACGAATGGATTGTGGAAAATGCCGCAAATTTTGCCATCGAAAAGGCTTTGGCGCACAAAGACGGTCAGGACAATTTGACCTGGGGTACTTACATTCGCTCTGCGGTTACGGGCAGTTCGATGGTTCCAGATGTGAGTGATGGCGTCATACATAATGTACCCAATCCAAGTGCTGTTCTACCAAGTCTTGAAGTCGCAAAATTGCCTAAAAAACCTGCGGCGAAGAAGGAAACCGCAGTTGTTGAAGCGCCTGCGAAAAAACCAGCCGCTAAAAAGACGACTAAGAAGTAAAAATACTGAGGGGTCTATAAAATGAAAAAAGCCGCGAGAATTAAACATCTCGCGGCTTTTGTTTTATTTCGATTTCAATCGAATAACAGGACAAATGCACTCTTCAAGCGAAATACCACCGTGTTGAAAAGTATTGCGGTAGTAATTATTGTAATGATTGTAATTGTTCGGATAGAGGAAATAAACGTCTTCCTTTGCAAAAATAAAAGTCGAACTGACGTTCGGACGAGGCAAACCTGCCACTTTTGGGTCTCTAACTTCGAGGACATGACGTTTGTCATATTGTAAATTACGCCCAACTTTATAACGCAAATTGGTTGTTGTTTCCTTGTCAGCCACCACTTTTGAAGGCGTTTTGACGCGAATCGTTCCATGGTCAGTGGTTACAAAAAGCCGTACATTTTTACTTGCTAATTTTTGCAAAGCCCCATAAAGCGGTGAATTTTGAAACCAAGAGCGCGTCAAAGAACGGTAGGCTTTTTCGTCACCAGCCAATTCTTTCAGCACTTCCATTTCCGTACGCGCATGGCTCATCATGTCAATGAAATTATAAACAATAACTGTAAAGTCGTTGTTTAAATAATTTAAAACATTGTCTTCCAATATTTTAGCATTCGCAACATTGGTAATTTTAACGTAGTCATACTTCCACGATTTGCGTTGTATTTTCTGAATATTTTCACCTAACAAGTCTGCTTCGTGCATATTTTTACCACCTTCTTCATTGTCGTTGAGCCACCATTTCGGATAACGTGCTTCAATATCGGCGGGCATCATACCTGCAAAAATAGCGTTGCGGCTGTATTGCGTTGAGGTTGGCAGAATGGCGTAAAAATAGTCTTCTTCCTCAATGCGGAAAAGTTCTGTGATGATGGGTTCAATTACTTTCCATTGGTCATAACGCAAGTTGTCTAAGAGCAACATGACTGAGGGGGTATCGTCACCCACATGAGGGAATATCTTGTTTTTCAACAAGTTATAACTCAAAGTCGGTGCTGAATCGCGTTTTGTTCCCAACCAATCGAGGTAGTTTTTGACGACGTATTTTGAAAACTCCGTATTGGCTTCCGCTTTTTGTGTAGAAAGAATTTCAGCCATATTGTCGCCACCACTCGCATCAAGACGCAGTTCCCAACCGACGAGTTTTTTATACACATCAGCCCATTCTTCATGGTTTAAACCGCTTTGAATTTGCATAAAAAGCTCCCTAAAAGACTGTTGATAGCTTTGCATTGTGCGCTCTGACACAAGGCGTTTGTTGTCAATAATGCGCTTTAAAGACAATAGAATTTGGTTCGGATTGACAGGTTTTATGAGATAATCAGCGATTTGTTGCCCAATTGCGTCTTCCATGACGTGTTCAGCTTCGTTTTTCGTAATCATCACGATAGGCAAATTCGGCTGCATGGCTTTGATGCGTTCGAGCGTTTCCAAACCCGTTATGCCAGGCATCGATTCGTCCAAAAATACAACATCAATATCGCGTGATTGTTCACATTCTTCGATGGCATCGTAGCCATTTGACACGGTTACGACTTCATAGCCTTTTTTTTCAAGGAAAAGTTTATGCGGTTTCAGTAGGTCAATTTCGTCGTCTGCCCACAATATTTTGATTTTGTCCATAAAATAAGTTGGAAGTTATTTTGAAAAGAGAAATGTTAAAACTTGTATCTTTTGTTAACGCAAATTAAACGTAAATATTAGTGTATCAAAAAAATATGACCCCTCAATCATGTAGATACTGAGGGGTCATTTTTTTAATGATGAATGATAAATTATGAATGATGAAGGGGATACGCTTATTCATCATTCATAATTTATCATTCATAATTAGATTAAAACGGCAAATCGTCCTCACCGACCGTTTTAAACGGCTCATCTGCTAAGGTCGGAAAATCGCTGCTTGGCGGCGGAGCCGTCTTAGTTGGCGATGCCGCTTTTTGAACTTGTTGAACAGGTTTTTCTGATGTGCCTTCTGCACCACTCGATTTTTCGATGCGCCAACAAGTCAAATTTGTGAAAAATTTACCTTGCCATTCACGACCATTTAGGTCAAAATGCACTTTTATTTCTTCACCTTCTTCATAATTTTCCAAAAGTTGGCAACGGTCTTGCGTCAGTTGGAATTTAATAAGTTGTGGATAATTTCCTTCAGCGAATTCTAAAACGAACTCGCGGGCTTGAAATGTAGGTGATTTACTTTCCGCTGGGAATTTTTTATACAGTTTGCCGACTATCTCAAAAGACATATTTTGATTGATTATTGATTATTAACGATTGGTTATTTCCTAAAATGTGCCCAAAGGTAAAATTAAAATACGCAAAAACGACCACTTTTTACTTGGTTTTCAGTAAAAATTGATTGATTTTTTTAACCATACGCGGTCCTTCATAAATCAAACCCGTATAAATTTGTACTAAATCGGCGCCAGCTGCCAATTTTTCCAAAGCATCATCGCCTGTCTGAATGCCGCCTACGCCTATGATGACCAGACCATTTTGTTTTGTGTTGTTACGCAAATAACGAATCACTTCCGTAGAACGGCTTTTCACGGGCTTACCACTCAATCCACCCATTTCTATACTGAGGGGGTCATTTTTGACCAATTCTCTTGAAATCGTTGTGTTTGTAGCGATAATACCGTCTAATTTGTTGCTTTCCACAATCTCCAAAATATCATTGAGTTGCGATTCATTCAAATCGGGCGCGATTTTCAACAACAACGGTTTAGGCTTCGTTTTTTGTTGATTGAGGTTTTGAACATGTGCCAACAGTTGATTCAACGGTTCTTTATCTTGCAAAGCTCTCAAATCAGGCGTGTTTGGCGACGAGACATTGACCACAAAATAGTCTACATGGTCAAACAGGGCATCAAAACAAATTTCATAATCCCGAAAGGCTTCTTCATTAGGCGTTACCTTGTTTTTACCAATATTTCCACCAATTATGACCCCCTCAGTATTTTTACGATTTTTCAACCTTTCAACCAATTTTTCAACGCCTTCGTTGTTAAAACCCATCCGATTTATCAAGGCTTCATATTCAGGCAAACGAAAAAGACGTGGCTTCGGGTTGCCGTCTTGTGGTCGAGGAGTCACAGTTCCGATTTCAATAAAACCAAAGCCTAAATACGCCAAATCGTTGATAAACTTCCCGTCTTTATCAAAACCTGCTGCCAATCCAACAGGGTTTGGAAATCTCAAACCCATAAGTTTGCGCTCTAATTTAGGGTTGTTTGGCACATACAATTGTTTGAAAATCCATTTGCCAAAAGGCAAACTTAATGCAAAACGGAAAAGACGCATCGTCGTATAATGCGCTTTTTCAGGAGACATTTGGAAGAAAATGGGTTTGAGAATTAATTTATACATAAAGTTGATTTTCAATAATTTACATCAGTATTTTTATCATTACTGAGGGGTACGATTGCGTTTTTATAGCCAGTTAATTAGTAGCTATTCTTTCTGTTTGATATTTGAAGCTCAAAAAAGAAATGAATGTGGCTCAATGTTCTACAAGTTTGAGCTACAAATCCACGGCTTTTGAGCTACAATTTAAAAATATCGCCAATCAATATTTTAGAACTGTTTTCCAAATCCGTCGTCGCATTAATCAACTGGGCTTCAACGAATTTGAGTATATCGTTTGGGCGCAAATCAACCGCTTCAATTTTGTTTTCCGACAGCAATTTTGCTCGTTTTGTACCTACCAAAAGCGGTGTTGAGGGTGTAAACCAATGCCCTGATTTGTCTTTAAAAACAATATTGGCATAAGTCGTATCTGTCAAAAAGCCGTTTTTAACGATAAGCATATCGTCGGCTTCAATATTTTTTGATAAAACGGCAAAATGCGAACGTTCGGCAAATTTATGAGAATAATCAAAATCATCGGCATTTATCAACTGCAAACTGCGGATAATACGTCGAGGCGTGCGGACGATTTCGATATACTGTATGCCATTTGCATCATAAATAAAACGGCAACGCTCGTAGGTATCAACGGCATCATCAGCCGAATTGAGGTAAGGAATTGCTCCTTTTGCCCATTTTTCAGCAAAAACAAGTGCTAAATCTATCGGTTCTTGCAAGCCAAAAAGGATTTGACGAGACCGATTACAGCGTTCATTGTGCCAGTTCACATTCTGCAACTGACCGTTGATGATGTGTAATGTTTCGAGTAATAATTGGGACATAAACTTTATCTATCATTTCTAAATATTCAGATTTTGCGTCACTCATAGCTGTAATACCGCCGCCACTTTTGAAAATTAGCTCCCCCTCAGTATCCCCAAGGTTTTGTTCAATAAAACGAATCATAACGCCGCTATCCAAGCGTTTTCCATCAAAAATACCTACGATTCCTGTATAATAACCGCGTTCATAACCTTCTACTGTTTTGATAATCTCAACCGTTTTGGGCTTAGGTGCGCCTGAAATAGAACCTGCTGGTAGTAGTTTTTGAAAAATCGTACCGATATTTTCAAGATAATCAAAAGGCAATTGACCACTGATTTTTGAACTGACTTGCAATAATTCTTTGTCATGTGTTTTCACTCGTTCTACAAAACGGTAGCGTTCCACACGTACTTTTGTAGCGACTTGACTCAAATCATTGCGAATCAAATCAACGATTGTGGCGTGTTCGGCTTGCTCTTTGACATCGTTCATCAATTTAATTTCAGCATTTTCGATGCTCGCATCAATTGTTCCTTTCATCGGAAAGGAGGAAATAACGCCTTGTTCATCAATTTTTACAAAAGGTTCGGGCGAAAAAATGACGAATTTATCCGTTTCGGTGTTGACCAATAATTTGTATTTTGCTGTGCAACTGTGAAAGATTTCAGACAAAGATAGGTTCGTTTCAATTGCTGTCGGCTGCGTCAAATTGACTAAAAAGGAATTGCCCAATTGTAGGTTTTCAAGCACAAAATCGAATTTCACCTTGTAATCGGCATATAAAATGGGTTTTTTATGAAAAAAAACACTTTTAGACAACTTTTTACTGAGGGGGTGTGAAATCCCGATTCTTTCAGGAGGAGGTGTAAAATTGCGCTGTCCGTTGATATCAAACACAATTTCAGAACTGTTTTGTATGTCTTTTAAAGGAAAAACAAGCGGTTTTGCTAAATCAAAATCGAGTATAAAAAGGAATGGCTCGCGCTGTTTGCCGAGTTCGTTCATGTATTTAAAAGTGTCTTCACTGTGCATATTCATCATTCAAATTTCCTTGCATACCACTTTCGACGTATTTCTATCAAAATAGGTTCAATTTTTTCGACATCAGGCATTTCAGGCAAATTGCACGCATCGAAAGCCTTCTCGATATCAACCAATTTTTGTTCGGCTTGTTCAATCAAAGTATCATATTCAAATTCTCCTTTACGGATTTTGAGCAATTGTTCCCGATTCGGACGACGCACATTCACTTTGCCTGTTTTCAACATTTCTTCTGCCATATCGAGCAAACGGAAAGTGTGCATCATGTTTTTTGCATCGTAATTTTTGCCCGAAGAAACGGTGTTTTCATAACGGGCTTCGTTCCGATTTTTGACCCAATCCCAATATTCCCGATAGTCTTTGCAATATTTTGAATAACCATCTTTGTTGAAAAATAAGGTCGCCACAGGTGTTTCACCTTTTACAACGCTGCTCAACAATACATCGTTTGCTTCGTCCTTGCGCATAATGCCTTTGTAATATTTTGAACCATCGGCATCATAAAAAACAGCATAACAACCTTGCATATTTGGAATATTGACCAAACCACATTTCTCCTGCTGCAAATCGTTGTCTTTCAACCATTTACTGAAGGGTGTCGAACCTTGTCCTTTGACGACATAACAGAAATCGAGAATCAATTTGCGCTCTTCCGACATCGGATTGACGATTTTTTTATTCAAACCATGCGCCTTTTTGATTTGCGAAAAAGCATATCCTGCAAACGCATTTTTGCATAGTTTGGACAAAAACATATCGGTTGTCAACAAATCAAAAAGCGGGTCTTTAAACAAAATGCAATCGGCAGGAGAATTGAGCATTTCAAGGATATTGGGGTTGTTTTTCATCAATAACTCGACAAAACGGCGTAGTTCGTAATAGACGACATCGTTGCGCTCGTCGTTAATTTGCTCTACATAACCCAAGCCAAAAAGCCGTTCTTCGGGCATGATGAACACACCTTTTATATCGGTATCAGAAGTCGGCAAATCCGTTCCGTAAGCTCGCGAGCCGCTGATGCACTCGAAAAAAATGCACCCCTCAGTATGGAGTTGTTCTATGGTCATTCGAGATATTTTTTTAGAAGAATTTTCAGTTCATTTTTAGGGATTGTATCTTTTTCGGATTTGTCATAAATTGTTAACAAATCAATACGGTCTTTGAGCAATCTTACACAAGTTATGACTCGTGCACCACCGCTTTTGCCACCATCTTTTTCAGAAATGGGTACACGTATTTTATAAGTGATGTTTTTTCAATGTGCATGTTTAAATTATTGGTTTTCAAGTTCGATTTCTCTTTCAAGTTCATCGAGAAAATCACGGAATGATTGCGTTTCGGGTTCGATTTCGCCTCGATTGCGGGCATTCGACCATTCTATTGCTTCAATCAATTCAGCAACCCGTTTTTGTTTCGCCGAATCATAAGCAAGTGCTTGTAGCACATCTTCACGCTCAACCCAATGAAATTCTTCAAGAAATTTATCAACCGACATACCTCCAGCTAAGTAAGCCAAAACAGAGCTGACAGGGATACGAGTGCCTTTAATACGAGGTTTACCCATACAAATTTCTTGACTTGTCACGATGCGCGGAAAATTGTGAAATACGTATTCCATGTTTTTTACTTTTAATGGAAAAATAGGCTTGATGCACAAATTTAAACGTTTTTGAGGAATTCTAAAATAAAACCTAAAAACTACCCAACCTCTTATGAGTTTTAGAAGTCTTTAGAAGTAACTTTGTAACAAATCTTTATTCAACTAAAAAATCAAAAGATAATATGAAAAACTACTTACTTGTTTTATCCTTAAGCCTTAGTTTTTCTGCCAATGCTCAAAATATTTGGCAAAAGATGACGGTCAACTTTCGGGCAGGTGCTATTTTTTCAAGTTATGAAAATAATAATGCCCGTTATTATAATCCATATCGCTTGGACACCCATAATCATTGGAGCCTTGAATTAGGCGTTGAAGAAAATAAATTCGGACTCGGATTGACTGCACGATACATCACGTACATTCGGGGATTTATAGAAAATCCGATATATCGTAAGACTTCACTTCCTCAGAACATAAAAATTGGCGATTTGGCTGGCATTGGTCAAGACCTTTCTGGTTTTACTTTTTTTGCCAACAAACGGATTATACTTTTTGGGAAAAAACATAGATTAGATTTCGGAATAGGCACTCAAAAAAGAGAAGGTGCTTCATATTATAAAAGAGAACCGTGTTGGGAATGTTTTCCAGATTCTAAACCATTGGATAAACATAGTCTTTTTTCCAGATTAGGTTATTCATATTTGATAAGCAAACATTTCAACATTAGTACAAATATTGAATATTCACGATTTAAAAAACGCCCAACAGATGTGGTGAATATCAATATTCTGGCGGGTGTGAGGTTTTAGAATTAAGATAAGCAGGATTTAAAAGATATTTTAGGATTTATGAATGTAAGGCGAATCCTAAAACATCTTTTAAATCCTGCTTATCCTAATTCAACCTAATAAGCTCTTGCAAACAAAACCCGCTGCTTAGAAGGCGCACCTGTCAAAATACAAACGCCATCTTCTTCAACCGAATCCAAAGGAATACAGCGAATCGTCGCTTTAGTCAACTCCTTAATTTTGTCTTCCGTTTCAGAAGTTCCGTCCCAATGAGCTAAGATAAAACCGCCTTTTTCTTCCAAAACCTTTTGAAATTCTTCGAAAGTATCAA
>JAYSQG010000428.1:0-22721 GCA_043721685.1 Saprospiraceae bacterium
CATACAGCCATTTTTCAATATAACAATTACGAATAGTCCTAAAAAAAGAAAACCCCTGCCGCGCGGGCAAGGGCTTCTAACCCAAACAAATAAACACAAAAACTATCTTGATATCGCAGAAGAAAGCTAACAATAATTAATTAAAATACTAATACTTTTAAACTACTTCTGGATAATTGAATTTAAATTATTAGGTAAAAGTAAAGTTTATAAATGAATTTGCCAAAAAAAAATCATCAATTTTTTTATATAGTGTTGATAAATACCCTAAAAGAGGTGTGAGTATTATGAGAAAAGGCTGTGAACAGGCATTTTCAGCATGTAACAGCTTACTTTTTGAAGGTTGTTTTTTTCTATCGTCTCGACTGTTTTGTCAAATTTATAACACCCGAATTTAGAGGTTTGCGTTTAGGGAGACGTTTATACGAATACCGCAAGGAATTATGTGAAAAACTGAATTTGAAAAGTATCCTTTTTGGCGGCAGAATTCCCAATTATTATAAGCACGCTGACGTATTGAACCCAAAAGAATACATCAAAAAAGTGAGGTCAAAAGAAATTCATGACCCCGTTTTAGACTTTCAAATGTCAAATGATTTTCATCCTATTAAAGTCATTAAAGGTTACACCCGGTGCAAGAGGAGAGGATACATTTATGAGTACGGCTCTCTCAAAACTAAAGGTTTTGAAAGTACCTTGCTATACTTTTCACGATGGCTTTTCGATGTATAATAATATTTTGAACGGTGTATTGCCTACCAGTTTAGATGCCATAGACAGCATTTCGCCCGTAAATCTTAAACGTTTTATTAATGCGACCATCGGTTGGGTACGCTACAAACCGTTGCTGATTTACATCACCAAACGCGAAAGGTTTGAGCAAACCATGATAGAAATGGAAGAAAAATTGAATCGAACGATACCGAAATTGGGTGTTTATTTCGAAACGAAAGAATTTGAAAAGATACACAAGGAGTTAGCCTATTACCGCAAAAATGTTGTCAAACATTTCAATGATTTTGAAGCAACGAAACTGGCTTGGGCTAAATTGATGAAGGTAATGAGGAAAGAATAGCTTTTTATTGCTTGAAAAAGGGAAACAAAAGAAATTTATGACCCCTCAGTATTATGACTTCAAAGACTCAAATGTGTTTGAAAACAGAAATACTGAGGGGTCTTTTTATGCGTTTTAAGCCTTTTTGTTTGATTTCGCATCAGATTTTGGCGCAAAAGTATCATTCGAAGACTGCTTGCTTTTGCTTTCAGATTTATAATCCGATACAGCTTTGCTTTTGCCCGACGTTTTGTCAGCAGGTGCTTTTTTAACGTTTTTAACCCCTTTGTCTTTACTCATTTTATTGAATTTTTAATTGCCGCAACGAATTGTGGCAGGTGTGAATGAATTTCCACATCACAAAGCTAAGGATTCATTATTGGAAAAGGTTATTTAATTTAAAGATAGGGTTTTGAACACTCAAATATTTTTTACTGCGGGCTATTGACATTGTTATAAATTAGTTGTTTTTTTGTAAATAATTATTAATCAATCATTTACAAAATTCAAATACGATTTTTTCAAAAACCAAATACTATGACGAAAACCCAACGACTCCGTAAATGGGCGCAAACGTGGGATGACTTTATGGGACTCCTTTTTCCAAGCCTTTGCTTGGCGTGCAGCCAACCTATCACTTTCGACGAAACCTTTATCTGTTTAGAATGTCAAGCGACGTTGCCAGAAACGGATTTTCATTTGTCAAAAAAAAATCCTTTTACCGAGCGTTTTGATGGACGTTTACCCATCGAAACAGCTGCTGCCTTGTTCTTTTTTACTAAAAAGAGCAAAACGCAACACCTGATTCATCAAATCAAATACGAAGATAAACGAGAAGTCGCTTTTGAATTAGGGCGTTGTTTGGGTCAAAAACTGACACAACAGCCTCATTTTCAAGGCATTGACTACATCATACCCGTGCCGATACACCCCAAAAAACGCATCCTGCGTGGTTTCAACCAAGCAGAAGTTTTCGCAGATGGACTGTCGGAAACCATGCACTCACCTGTCGAGACAACCGTTTTGCAAAAAATAAAGATGACAGAAACCCAAACCAAAATGTCGCGCCTTGAACGCATGAGAAACACAGAAGATGTTTTTCATGTAACCGACCCCTCCCTATTCAGCGATAAAAATATACTCATAGTTGATGATGTGATGACCTCTGGCGCAACTTTAGAAAGTTGTGCAAATGTCCTACTCGAAGCAACACCTAATGTAAAAATCAATTTTGCCACCATCGCATTTGCAAAAATGACCTAAATTAAAACCTTAAGTATGAAAACAAACTTAATCAACTGGCGTGAAATGCCCTTTGTTCGTCTATTCATCCCCTTCGCTTTGGGCATTGTTGGTGCTGAATTTTGGCAACCCCATTCACCTGTTTTTGGCAATATAATTCTTTCATTATCAATGCTTTGCATTGTTTTTTTGAGTTCAATAAAAACGACATTTCAACGCCGTTGGCTGTTTGGTATACCCCTCAGTATCTTTTTGTTTTTGCTGGGCTTTCAGTCCGTTTTTTATCATAATGAAAACAATGCTTCCAATCATTTTAAAAACCAGTTAGATAATTCGGATGAAAAAATAGTCGTAGGCATCGTCACCGACCGGGTAGAAAAAGCGACAAATTATCGCTTAACCGTATCGATGCAAAAAATGGGTAATGAAGCTGATTCAATGTATGATGTTTCAGGTAATCTGCTTGTGTATCTGAAAAAAGATACCCTCATGGAACAGCCCCCTCAGTACGGCGATTTGATTTTGACTAAAGGAAAAATCGCCGCAGTTGAGCCGCCTAAAAACCCCGATGCATTTGATTTTCAACGGTATTTACATTTTCAAAACATTCACTATCAATCATTTATACAAAATGAAGATATAAAAATATTAGCCCAAAATAGAGCTAATCCGATTGTCCAAACCATCTCTCATTGGCAAATACAGTTGATAGCAATCCTCAAAGTACATTTGCCCACCGAACGTGAATTTGCCGTAGGTTCCGCCCTCATACTCGGCTACCGTGATGCTGTGACCGAAGAGGTTAAAGACGCTTACGTAGGTACAGGCTCAATGCACATTTTAGCTGTTTCCGGTATGCACATCTTATTGATTTTCAATGCTTTTGATTGGCTTTTGAGTTTTTATAAATCAGGCAGCCGTCGTTGGCGTTGGACAAAAGCACTTGTTTCAATCCTCTTAATTTGGATTTTCACTTTGTTGACAGGAGCTGGAGCAAGTGTCGTGCGTGCCGCTGTCATGTCCTCATTCTTAGCATTGGGCAAAGGTTGGGGACGGCAAGTGAGCATCTATAATGTCTTGGCAGCATCGGCTTTTACTTTGTTACTGTGGAATCCATTTTGGTTGTTCGATGTCGGTTTCCAGCTGTCTTATTTAGCTGTTGTGGGTATCGTATATTTTCAACCTAAGATTCGTAAATTGTTGATATTCAAGAACAAAATAGCCAATTGGGCTTGGGAAGCGACTGCTGTTGGTCTATCAGCTCAATTGGTCGTAACACCCATTTCGTTGTATTATTTCCATCAATTTCCAACCTATTTCTGGTTATCGGGCTTGTTGGCAGTTCCTGTTTCCTCAGGTGCTTTATATGCAGGTATTGCCTTATTTTTCACATCTCAAATGCCATATCTCGGGGCATTTATTGGCAAAATATTATTTGGCTTGGTCTGGTTGATGAACGAAATTGTGTTTTTTATCCAAAAGCTACCCCTCAGTATCTTAACTGGTTTTTGGCTGTCTGCAATAGGCGTTTTGGGCGTTTACGTTGCCCTTGTTGGTATCGCTGTTGCCTTAAAAACACGGCAACTAAAAGTGTTGTTATACCCCCTCAGTATAGCGACTGTATTGAGCCTGTTATTTGCTTTTTCAAGTATCAAAATGATGCGTCAACGGGAGATTGTTGTTTACCACATCTATAAAAACACCGTCGTTGACTTCATTGACGGACAAAAATGTTATGCTTTGTCAAAAAAATATTCATCAAAATCTGACACTGCAAACAAAATAAAATTCGCTGTTGAGAATCATCGAATGAGATTGAAAATCAATGAGTTAGAAACATGTGAATTTAACGTATCCGAAAAACACCCGAATTTTATATACCATTTCGGCATTAGCCAATTTCAAGGCTATAAAATGGCTATACTTGACAATATGCCTACAAACAACCTAATTTTGTCAGTGAATACCGTTTTATTACATCAAAATGCTCGCTTGAATATCGCTGATTTACAACAGCGTATCCGTTTCGATTCCGTGATTTTTGATGGTTCTAATGCTCGTTGGCGTGTTGAAAAGTGGAAAAATGAATGTCGCGCTTTACATATACCGTATTACGATACATCGGAAAAAGGGGCATGGGTTAAACAACTGTGACCAAATTTTATTTGGATGAAAAACTTATTCAAATGTACTCAATGAGAAATTTTTTGGCATCATACTTCTACTATTCGCGTGGAGAGCGCAATGGTGTGGTAGTCTTAACGACTTTGTCGCTGAGTCTTCTGATCTTACCTAAAATTTTTTCCCTAATGATCAAACCTGCTAATAGTATAACAGATTTCTCTGCATTTGAGCTTGAAATAGCGGCTTTTGAGGGTCAAAAAACAGTTGATACTGAGGGGACACCATTTGCTAGAGAGAGTAATGAATCGGTTCTTTTCCCTTTCAATCCAAATAATGCGAGGATAGAAGATTTATTACGATTAGGCTTATCGCCGAGAGTAGCGACGACTCTTGTTCATTTCAGAGAAAAAGGTGGGCGATTTTTCAAGAAAGAAGACTTAAAAAAAATATACGGGATCAAAGAATCTGATTATGAGCGATTGGTGGACTATATCGAGTTGGAAAATGGTGGTGGTTTTTCGCCAAAGTCTTATGGTTATACCCCTCAGTATAATGCATCAAAAGAGACTCAACGACCGATTGAATTAAAGTCTTTTGACCCCAATAAAGCAACGGAAGACGAACTTTTAGGCTTAGGCTTGGATGTTAAAACTGTTAAAGTTTTGTTAAAGTACAGAGAAAAAGGTGGGCGATTTCGGACAAAAGAAGACTTGCGAAAAGTTTATAATTTATCAGACATTGATTTTTTACGTATAAGTTCTTATGTTCAAATTCCTGAAAACCAAACCATTACAAAGGGGTATTTAGAGAGCACACCAAACAATGAAGCTTTAAAAAAGGGAGGAAACACAGTGGAAGTACCCGTTGACCTCAATCGAGCGACTGTGGAAGAATTGGTGCAGCTACGAGGAATTGGTCGTACTTTTGCGCTCCGAATTATAGAACATAGAGAGCGACTGGGTGGTTTTACCTCGCTCAACCAACTTAAAGAAGTATATGGTTTACCCGATTCCACGTTACATTCTATTACGCCTTTCCTTCGGCTAATATCTTCTCCACATCGTAAAATAAAAATCAATACAGCAACAATCGAAGACTTTACGCATCCTTACTTAATACGTAAGCAAGCAGAAGTTATTATTCGATATAGAGTTAATCATGGTGCTTTTAGGAATATGGAAGATGTAAAAAAAGTAGGCGTTTTGAGTGATAATGTGGCTGAAAAGCTAAAACCGTATATTTTATTTGAGTAATACTATTAACGTTTCAGGAAACTACACCTGAACAAATATTTGATTTCGCTGTAATATCTCTTCTGGATGTTTTGATTTTCAAAATCTTTTAATTCAAAATGAGAATGTATTACGCAAAAGTGTTCAGCAAAGCCAACTATACAAATTAACAAGGCAAGAACACGTTATTTTTTCACCAAATTTTTAATAAATGAAAAAGTATTGGATTACATTTTTAAGCACACTTATTTTTTCAACAGGGACAACGGCATATTTCCGAAGTCTGAAGGAGTCGGACCAAACAGAAAATATTGCTCTCGACTCCCTGATACAAGATTTAGACACACAACAATCTTTAGCGTCCAATGGAAAAACCATAGTTTCCAATAAAAAAAGTAACAAATTATGGCAGGTATTTACAAAAACTAATATTGATTTATTATCGCTCCCCGGTATTCCTGATAAATTTCGTCAAGCCCTTGAACATCAAGAGAGATTTATTAAGAACGCAGATACACGGGATATAGGCGGTCTTGATATTGCCCCAAAACACTTAAATCAGGTCTTAAACATCTTTCGTAGAGCTAAATCGAGAAAAGATATTGCTAATCTGCTCGATGCCTACCAACTAAGAGGCGATGATAATGAAGGAAATGTGCTTTTCACTGGCTATTATTCTCCTGTCATTCCTGCCCGCCGCAAAGCAGATGCGGTCTTCAAATACCCTGTTTATTTAGCTAAAACTGCTAATAGCGACGACAATATGTCTCTCGCATATGTCCGTGACCGTAAGGATATACGTAGCATGCAAGTTGAGGGTGTTGCCTATTTGCACTTTCCAGATGGTGAACGCCGTGTCGTTGCTTACGACGGCGATTCAAAAAGAGTAGAAACGAATCAAAATGAAGAAGGAGAGCCTCAAAAAATATTGGTATCTTATACTTCAGTTTTCACTCAAAGAGAAAAAACTAAAGCAATGGGTGTCGCAAAAGTGCCTTTGAGTACAGATTTTACGATTGCTGTTGACGACGACTATATTCCTTTAGGCTCTGTTTTACTTGCTGAAGTGCCTATTTTAGATGACAATGGTAATTTAGTTCGCACAGAAATGCGTTTTGTTGTTGCTCAAGATAGAGGCAGCAAAATTAAAGGTACGGGTCATGTTGACTTATATATGGGTGAAGGCGATGCTGCCAAAGCGCGCATGAGAAATATGCACAAATATGGTCGTATTTGGCTATTGTTACCTAAGCGCGCTGAAAAAGAGAAGCCCGCGAAGCTGCTTGCGCAAAACCTTTAAATAATTTTATTATTATATATATCAGCCCAACTAACTGTTAATCAGTTAGTTGGGCTTTTTGTTTTGCGTAAAATAGGAATGCAAAACGTGTTGATTGGACAATAAATCAAACCAATCATCTAATATTCCCAATCAATCACCCAATACAAGGGCTTGATTATGGAATAGCTAGAAGGGTAATCAAAAGCCTTAGTATCTTTACATTTTTAGGACAACCAATTTTTTTTACAAACATTTTTTATCATAAATGAAATTTAATATTCAAAAAAAGCACTTGCCACAACTCTTGATTGCTTTTTGCTTCTTGTTTTTAACCTTTCCCTTGTTAATTGCCCAAAAAGGCATATTGATGGGTAAAGTTGTTGATAGCCAAACAAGTATACCCCTCAGTTATGCGAGTGTCCGAGTGCTAAAAAATAGCGATAGTACCTTGATAGCTGGCAATATTACAGGCGAAAACGGGCTGTTTTCGATAGAAATGCCGTTTGGACAAGCCTACGCAGTTGTCGAATTTATTGGCTATCAGCCTTTGAAAATATCGTCTTTTAGCCTTAGCAAAGAGCATTTAAACCACGATTTAGGCATCATAAAACTGTCTTCTTCCACGACCAACCTAGATGAAGTGGAAGTCCGCGCTGAAAAAAGTACGATGGAATTGTCGTTGGATAAAAAGATATTTAATGTTGGTAAAGACTTGTCAAACGCAGGTGGATCGGCAATAGATATTTTGGGCAACATCCCCTCAGTATCTGTGGATGTAGAAGGCAATGTCAAGTTGCGGGGTAGCCAAAACGTGCGTATTTTGATAGATGGTAAACCGTCTGGCTTGGTGAGTTTTAAAGGCGGTTCAGGTTTGCAACAATTGCAAGGCAATTTGATTGATAAAGTAGAAATTATTACGAATCCTTCTGCACGATATGAAGCGGAAGGCATGTCTGGCATCATCAATATTGTCTTGAAAAAAGAACAAAAACAAGGTTTTAATGGCTCTTTTGAGGTCATTACAGGCTTTCCAGCGAATTACGGCTTAGCTGCTAATGTCAACTATCGGCACAAGAAAGTCAATTTTTTTATCAATTATGGTATGGCGTATCGCCAACAACCGGGCGTGGGTTCGCAATATCAAGAAGTGTATGCCAATGACACGACCTACATCTCACAAATTGAAAGAGATGGAACTATGACTGGTTTTCACAATAATGTCAAAGCAGGCTTTGATTATTTTTTCGATCCCAAGAACACTTTTACAGTTTTTTATGTGTTGCGACGTACTGATGTGCGACGTATCACAGATTTGACGTATAAAGACTATCTTTTCAAAACGGATAATTTGAAAACGATAACGATGCGTCAACAAGATGAAAAAGAGCATGAACCACATTCTGAAACGGGCTTGAGTTATAAAAAGACCTTTGATAAAAAAAAGCAGGAATTGGTCGCAGACTTTCGGTTTTTGGATTATTGGGAACGTTCTGATCAAGTTTTTACCCAAAACGGCGTTTTTGCAGCTGGTTCTCCCAATACAAATAGTAATAAATTGCAAAAAGCACTGAATGATGAATATGAAAAACAATACCTATTTCAAGTGGATTATGTGCAACCGATAGGCAAAGAAGGCAAATTTGAAACAGGCTTACGCAGCAGTTTTCGGCGCATGATAAATGACTATATTGCCACTGAACAAGGTGCTAATGGTGCTTTTTTTACCATACCTGGTTTGGACAATTATTTCATTTATGATGAAAATATTCACGCAGCTTATGCCATTTTGGGCAATAAACAAGGCAATTTCTCTTATCAATTTGGTTTGCGTGGCGAAATAACCGATGCCAAAACAACGCTTCAAAAGACAAATGAGGTCAATCCAAGAGATTATGCCAACTTGTTCCCCAGCGCTCATTTTACCTATAAATTGCCGAAAGAAAATGCTATTCAGCTGAGTTATAGCCGCCGTGTCCGTCGTCCGATTTATAATGAATTAAGTCCTTTTGTGACGTATAGCGACAATCGGAACTATTTTTCGGGTAATCCTGCGCTCAATCCAGAGTTTTCACAAGCCTTTGAGTTGGGTCATATAAAGTATTTTGATAAAGGGACGTTGTCCTCATCGCTTTATTATCGGCATACGACTGACAAAATTCAAAGCATTCGACGTGTGGATAATTTAGGTTTTGCAAACACCATTCCTGAAAACCTCTTAGTTGAAGATGCCTTTGGTGCAGAGTTTACAAGCCAAAATACGGTTGTTAAATGGTGGAAAATGGATAATAATTTCAATTTTTTCCGTGCCATTACTGACGGGGCTAATATTGGTACAAACATCGCCAGCGATACATATAGTTGGTTTGTACGGCATACTTCAAAGTTTTCATTACCCCAAAACATTGATTTTCAAATACGTGGCAACTATGAAGCGCCCCAAAAAACACCACAAGGTGAACGAAAAGCTTTGTATTATGTTGATTTGGGTATGAACAAAGATATTTTGAAAGGAACGGGAACTATTACTTTGAATGTCTCCGATTTGTTCAATTCACGCCGAAACCGCTTTATTACTGAGGGGTCTAATTTTTACACCTCTGGTAATTTCTTGGGCAGAAAACGCCAAATCAATTTGTCATTCAGTTACCGTCTGAACCAAGCCAAGCAAAGTGGCAAAAAGAGTGAGGAATAAATTTAATGATGAATCATTTATTGGTGAATGGTGAATCATTCCGTTATTCAAATTTCATAACTAATTACAATAATTAAACAATGAGCAACCTAACTATTAGCTTTTTCGCTATTCTTTTCAGCGTTTTTGGTTTATTTAATAAACCAAATCAACCGCAAACGTTATCATCAGCGATGCCCATGTGCCATACTGTTCCGCCACTCGAAGGCATGGCAGCTTTCGCACTTGATCCAGCCTTTCAAGCACTGCACCCATCGCCACTACCGCTTAATTATGAAGGTAAAGGTCAAAGCATCACTTTCAAAACACCCGATGGTGTTGATGCCAAAGGTTACGTGATAAAAGCTAAGAAAAAATCGAAAAAATGGCTTTTTGTCTATCAAGAATGGTGGGGTTTGAATGAATACATCATGCGCCAATCTGATATTTTTTACACCGATTTAGGTGAAAATGTCAACGTTTTAGCCTTAGATATGTACGATGGCCAATCCAGCAGCGACCCAAAAGAAGCAGGAAAACTTATGCAAGGTGCAAAACCTGAACGGCTTCAAAATATCATGAAAGGCGGTATTATGTACGCTGGGAAAAAAGCTAAAATTGCCAATGTCGGTTGGTGTTTTGGCGGCGGTTTGTCTTTGCAATCGGCAATTTTAGGAGGAAAACAGACCGTTGGTTCAGTCATGTACTACGGTATGCCTGAAAAAGATGTGGAAAAATTGAAAACATTGAACAGCGATGTTTTGGGCTTATTTGCGACTGAAACACGCATTTCTAAGGAAGTCATTGAAGAATTTGCTGCTAATATGAAAACCGCAGATAAAAAATTGGAATACAAAATTTTCAATGGCGTTCATGGCTTTGCCAATCCGAGCAATCCTAAATATGATGAGGCTTTGTCAAAAGAGGCTTATGGTATGGCATTAAGCTATTTGAAAAAGAAATTGAAAAGCTAAAAAGAGAATGATGAATTATAAATGATGAACGATGAATTTTATTTTTTGGCATAACCCATTTATAATCAATTTATTACATTATAGTTATCATAACAATGGCTGTCTCAAACGATTTGAGACAGCCATTGTTATTTAGATAACAAAATTAATAGGTTCAGCAAAATCTTTATTCGTTCTGACTTTGACCTCACTTTTATGATACACCAATGAGTTCGGAGGCACCCCCTCAGTAAGCCAAACGTTTCCACCAATAATTGAGTCCTTACCTATGATAGTTTGCCCACCTAAAATCGTCGTACCTGAATATATAACCACATTGTCCTCAATTGTCGGATGCCGTTTGCGATTAGCTTCCTCCTTTTTGACACTCAATGCGCCTAAGGTAACACCTTGATAAATTTTCACATTGTTGCCAATTATACATGTTTCGCCAATCACAAGACCTGTTCCGTGGTCAATAAAAAAACCTGAACCAATCGTTGCACCAGGGTTGATATCTATACCTGTTTGGCTGTGCGCCCACTCCGAAATCATACGCGGCAATATGGGTATTTTTAACAAATACAACTCATGCGCAAAGCGATAAACAGCGATTGCGTAAAAACCTGGATAAGCCGCTATGACTTCTTCAATACTACTGGCGGCAGGGTCAAAAGCTAAAATCGCTTCCGCATCTTTTCGTAATTCTTTGTAAATCAAAGGAATACGATAAAAATATTCTTTTATAATGCTTTCAATAGGTGCTAATTCATTTTCAAGGGGAACGAGCAACTCCCACAATTGCAGCTCAAGTTGACGAATTTCTAACTCGCCCACAGCTTCCGCACATCGAACAGGAAAAAGAATGTCAATGAGACGATCTATCCACTCATGTGCCTTTTTCTTATTGGGCAAGGGGCGCAACTGTTGCCGATAATGCTCATGTATTTTTTTTACAAGGCTTTGCGCTTCAGTCATATCTCGAGTTTGACTCGATTGAGTGATTAGTTCCATTTCAGTATCGTTAGAATTTATCATTTATAAACAATTTGACAAAAATGAAACGAATTTCAAGCCAAAAAGATGAGTCACTTTCGATAAAAAAGAGAGTAGCATGGACAAAAGGTGATTCTAAGACTTTTAAGCCTTTTTTGTCGATGCCATATATTGAGCTGCAGCGTCCAATTCTTCATAAAAATCCTCGTTATAGGCTCTTATTAAGGCTTCTTTCAAGAATTTATATACAGGCATTTGATGCTCTTCACCAAGTTTGCAAGCATCGGAACAGATTTCCCAACGGTCATAATTCAAGGCTTCAAAGCCCGTTTGTTTAGACATTCGGATAGGATATAGATGGCATGAAATAGGTTTTTGGAAATCCGTTGCCCCCGCTTTCCATGCTTTTTCGATGCCGCATTGAGCCATGCCATTGCGTTCAATGACCAAATAGGCACACCGACCATCTGGCAGTAGTTGCGTGCCGTTTTGCTCCATCCCTTTGAAAAACTTATACCCTCCCTCTGTATCTATCTTGTTTTGACCTTCTTCTGTTAAAAAAGGGCGTATATCGTCATAGATATTGTCCAAAATCTCCAACTCCTCCTCTACCAAAGGTGCGCCAAAATCACCTTCCCAACAGCACGCACCTTTGCATTTTGAGAGGTTACATATAAATTGTTCTTCGACAAGTTCGTCGCTAACAAGTACGTCTTGAATGATTATCATCGTTTTTGTCGCAAAAATAAGAAAAACGGTCAGTACTCGCTGTACTGACCGTTTTTAAGTTTATTAGAATTTGATATCTAAACTTTAAGCATTAAAAAGACCAAAGGTCGTGCTCATAATTGAAAATTTCTGCTTTGATTTTTTCGCCTTCGAGCAAAAGGTCAATGCCTTGCAAATAGTCTTGTAAACGACGGTTGTGAACGTTTGACTCTTTCCAAACATAGCTTGAAAAGCGGCGTTGCTCAAAAAGGTCTTCCCAAGACATCGGATTCGAATCATTCCCTTCGATAAAAGCACGATGACGTGCTAAATACTCGCGGCAATCAGGATAACGAATCCAGAAAAGAGGTTGTTCATATAGAAACTCACCTGCTTCATTAGTCACGTCTTTCAAAGGTGCAATACCTAAAATACGCACTTTTAGCACTGAATATTGACGATCAAAGTACCAATCTTCTTTGACGCGGTATCGCTTGATGTCGTCCGGATTGATTTTATTGTAGACAACTTTGTATTTTGTTTCGTAAGTCGTTGGGTCAATCTGGATGATAGTATCTGCATGGCTCAAAATACTTTGAAGTTCTTGAGAAGACATTTTATACCAAAACTTATCGTTGTCTGCTTTGTAAGCTTTGATTGCCGTATCTTTATTAATACCTTTCATCAAGACTGTAAAAAAGGGCATTTCGGGATAGATAAACGGTAAGTTTATCTTTTCGCGAACATCTATGACACGCCAAACACGTTTACTCCACAAAATATCCGCTTCACGGACAGGCTCCCATGGCAAAAGTTGTTTGTCGAGAATCAACTTTCTTTCAATGATACCGTCAAGCGGTGCATCCACATCAGGTGGAATATCGCCAATATTGTCGGCGGGTTCAACCTTTACAGACGGTGCGCCACCTGGTTGTTGAGTCGTCGTCGAAGGAGCCGTGGTCGTCGCAGCTGGGAACTGAGGCTGTGTTGCAGAAGCTGGGAACTGAGGCTGTGTTGAAGGAGTCGGAGTTGTTGATGGCGTAGTTGCGGGCTTTGCAGGCGTGGTTGTTTTATTACCACCTGTAAAATCCGGAAACGCGTCATTTGTATTTGTCTTGACCTCTTCGGGAACTTGGGCAACTGCAACACTTATCATTAAGCTGAAAGCTGCCAAACTAAACCATTTCATTGCTGACTTCATGTTACTGAAAACCGTGTTTTTGATGAAAAAAAGACTTTTTTTTGTCTGAATACTGAGGGGGGTATGGATTCAAATATAAGTAGAAAACGCACCCATCCAGTGTTTTATTTTGTAAAAAATGTTAAAACTGAGAATGGGTGCGTTTATAAAAAATTACTTGATGTAATAACTGATTGAACCTACGTCACGTGCAATCTGGTCACCCGGGCAACGTGCTTTGATGTTCAAAAACTGATAGAAGTCACCCGGTCTTGCCATGCGGCACAACCGTTCTGCTTCAGAACTTGAAGGTCCTGAAACATTTGCTTGTTGTGGGTCTTGGCGACGTTCAACACGAACCAAAACATAACTTTGAATGCTACATTTCGCATCAAAATCAAAGTTTTCCAATTTAGCGATGACACCAGAGTTAGCTGCCATTTGACCGCTGCCTAAGAAGTTAGATTTTCTATCGAAGTCAACTGACAAAACAGGAACTGGGTTCGGGATAGGCTTTACACGAAATTTTTTCTGAACATTCAAGCCTCCTGGAGCAGTCAAATTAATGGTTGCTTCACCTGGACGATTGACACGTACCATATAGTTGTTGTCATTCACTTTATTCATCGTCTCACAACCAGAGCAACTGACTTTTAATTCGTTGGAAGATACGCCCGCCGCCGAAACAGCAATAGGGTTATCCACACCTATGTAGAAAACATTCATTTTTTCTGCTGAAACAGTCGCTGATTTTTCACCGACTTCGTATTCAAACTCACCTTCAACAGTTTTTGTTACGCCAGTCAACGGATTTTTGATACTCGCTGAAGCTTTAACAGTCTGTTTTCCGATGCCACTTGGTGTAGTTTCGTAATGTGCAACACCGTCTATCATACCTAAACCAGAACCATTTACGCTAATACTCACGCCAGTACCAGGGT
The DNA here is from genome assembly GCA_043721685.1 of Saprospiraceae bacterium. Classification (GTDB taxonomy): domain Bacteria; phylum Bacteroidota; class Bacteroidia; order Chitinophagales; family Saprospiraceae; genus JAAFJT01. The sequence goes on from JAYSQG010000428.1 coordinate 14,384, forward strand.
TCGAACTGTAAGCAGCAAGATATACATCCGCCTCAAATTTATCACCGCGAATCAAATAAGATTTCTTGGGCGAGATAGCGACTTTGAATTGGTCTAATTTGATTTCTTTACCACCAACTAAGTCAAAGAAATAGTTCAACAAAGCGGTTTCAGACGTTTTGGCATCCGAAACAAATTTTGTTAACGTCGGCATAACAGCCGCTACAGGCATCTGTTTGAATTTCAAATCTGTCCAGTTGGCAGCTTTTGAGTCTGAAGGTATAGCGTCCACTTGCAGAGCAATCTGGCTCTGAAACTCCTTATTCTTAACGGGATCCGTGACCAGTGCTAAGAATTTCTGGCGTGTCTCAGCAATTTTTTTCTCAAGTTCTTCGCCCTTCTTCTCATTAATGAAGAAGTTAGTTGGCACATCTTTGTCTTTGTAACGAACAGGGCGACCATCTGTATGATGAGGATCAATCCCTCCTGCACGAGTCGTCAATTCAGAGACAATAGAGCTGATATAAGATTCGAACTCTTTTGAGATTTTCATTGCCTCGATAGCCTTAGCTTGGTAGCCCTGATTAGTAACATTGTTATACGCCTTGACTTCTTGGTCAATCGCATTTTTAATCATTGTATTCGACTTATCAACAATTTCATTACTACTTTGCATACCTCTATTCAAGGCATAGAATGCGTTGATAATCTCCGCCGATACGTTCAAGGCAAGCATCGCGGTCAGAACGAGATACATCAAGTTAATCATTAACTGCCGCGGTTCCTTAGGTATTGACATTTTTTTTCTTCCTTTTGAAGTTTTTAAAATTGGTTTATAAAATTTGTCATCGAGCAATTGTCACGAGTCATTATAATAATAGAAACCTCAAAATACTTCCCGAAAGGGTTCGGAATTCGATAAAGAGGGGGTAATGACGAAAGCCGAAATGACAAAAGACAAATATTATCTGCCGCTTACATTTGACATTGCAGATAGCATGCCACCGTAAACTGCATTTAATGAACCAAGGTTTTTGTTTAAAGATGCCAATTGTTCTTTATAAACTTTGACATCTTGAGAAGCTGAGTTCATATCAGCCATTGCCTCAGTAAGATTAGCGTAGAAGTTGCTCATCGTTTTGATTTGCTCTTGCGTACCGCTAAAATCTACTTCTTGCAATGCTTTGAGTGAACCAAGACTTTTTGACATGCCTTGCAATTCCGTCAACATACCACTCAATTTGTTTTCAACGATTTCGCCGTTTAAACCAGGCAATTGTGGCTGATGTGAAGCGCCCGCTCCACCTAATTCGATAGGACCTAATTTAGAATTGTAGTCAGCAAGACCTGGAATGATTTTATCCCAATAGTAATCGGGTTCAGGTCCCAATATGCCAAGCATTAAGAATAAACCTGCTTCAACTGACAGACCGAGAATAAGCATTTCTGATGCATATGCCCAGCTCTCAATTTTGAATAATGCACCCATCAAAACGATAGCGGCACCAACACCAATAATTAAGTTTTTAAGATACTTAAACCCCTTTGATTTGACGAAACTCATTGTTATTTTACTTTAGAAAAAAGGTTATAAAAATATTTTTTTGATTTTTAATTCCAAAACAGAAGGTGTGCTCGACAATATTCTTACTCGAAAAGCATTGTTAAAACCAGAAAAAAAATACAAATTTATTGTGTTAGTCCAAAGGCGAGTATTGCCTGAGTATTTAGTCGGATACTGAGGGATGGCTTCAAAGCCCCCCCTCAGTATTTCATGTTCGTTTTTTGTTAAAAGTCATTGATAGAACGACCCAAGAATGTCAAAGCACAACGGAAACCGATATATGACTTTGTTGTATCTTGAAATTCATACGTGCGTGTGCCTGTTTGCAAGAAATAAGCAATATCTTTCCAAGAACCACCGCGTATTACTTTGCGTTTTTTTGCAGGCGGATCGTTATCAAGCGCATCGTAGCGATAGTCAGGTTCCAAGTCATGGAGACCGTTCGTATTATCCGTATAGGCTGTAATAGTCCATTCTGCAACGTTTCCTGCCATATTATAGAGACCGTAATCGTTCGGGAAGTAAGCATCTGCTTTTACAGTATACATACCACCGTCTTCTGGATAATTACCACGACCAGGTTTAAAGTTTGCCAATAAACAACCTTTTGAGTTACGGGTATAGTAACCACCCCAAGGATAAGGCGCAAGGTCGTGACCGCCACGAGCTGCATATTCCCATTCAAACTCCGTAGGCAAACGGAAATCCTCTGTATTCACGTCTTTACTACCGCGATAGGTATTCCAAAGTTTTGTACGCCACCAACAGAAAGCACGTGCCATATGCCAGTTGACACCTATAACAGGATAGTCATCGAAGGCAGGATGCCAGAAGTAGTTACGTGTCATTGGTTCATTGTAAGAATAAGCAAAGTCACGAATCCAGCTAAGCGTATCTGGATAGACAATTACCTTCTTTTTTACGATGAATTCTTGACGTGAATAACGCTTGCTTTGGTCTTTCGTATCAACAGGACGTTGCCAGTTACCATTGTAATGCGCTGCTTTTTGCCAGTCGTAGTATTCATACTCGACAACAAATTTTTCAGCATTATACTCTGTTCTACCATCAAACTTGTCTTTACCTTGGTAAAACAAGTCCGCGAGTGTTTCGTCCTCCCAATCTATTTCCTGATCCCAGTCAACAATTTGCTTGCCGTCATCGCCCTCGATATAGTGATCGAGTTTGGTATGAGCCAAAGAGTCACGCACCCATTCTATGAATTGGCGGTACTCGTTGTTCGTAATTTCCGTATCGTCCATAAAGAAACCTTGTATTGAAACAGATTTCGGACGATTAACGTAACTACGGCTCATATCCTCGTCACTTGGACCTGCGTGAAATTCCCCAGAAGGAATATATACCATGCCGAAAGGGTTAATCCCTTTCCAAGTCGGGCGATCTTTCGCGCCTAATAGTTGACCGTTCTCTTTTTTGCCACACGAAGCCCAAGTAAGCCCCAAGGCAATCAGCATTAGAAGAAGTGCTTTTGATTGTCTTTTCATTGCTTTAATTCTCGATTATCCCTCAATTTTGTGAAATGACAGGCTGTCTCTTTTGAAAAAAACGCCCAAATATAGAATGTTTTGCAGAGATACAATAACTGAATAAGTTTTTGTTTATACAATTCGTTGATTTACAAGCTATATCCTTTAAAATGTTATAAAAAAACGATGCTTCTGACAATTAAGTATGTTATAAGTCATTTTTTTATGACTATTATTTTAAAAAATTGTAAAAGTTTTTTTTCCTTAATGTGTCATGAAGCCTTTATTATCATCTGTAAGTTCAAAATTCAAAAACGCGGATTGTAAATAATAGGCGGTAGTTTTCCTCTCCCAAATTCTTTGCCAATATTGTATTGTAAAACAATTTCGTGTCCACCTTGTGTTACATTTTTCAATGTAGATATCGTAATATCATACGCATAAGCAAGCATTAACTTAGAACTCAACTTAAAACCACCAAAAATCGTAGCAGCATCCTGCGTTGTTTTACTAAAACCTCTGAACGAACCACCCAGAAAAAAATTATCATTTAATCGGACAAAAGTTGAAAATTCTGCTTGAGTTTGTATCCCATCAGAGCGAATCATGACTGAGGGGTGCAAACTTAAGTTACTCATCACATCAAACCGAGTGGCGGCATAAGCCGAATAATGACGCTTCAAACTAACCTCAGTCACCTTTTGACTGACTAATGAAAGAGTTGGTTGGGTCAAATCGCCTAAAAAAACGCCTGCATCAATTTTTTCGCTTTTGAAAAAAACGCCTAAATCAAACGTCGTTACCATACCATTTAGTGCAGCGGTATTCAATATCTTATCTTGATGGTCAATCACGCCTTGATTGTAGTCACCACCAGGCGTCCGCAATTTTGCACCGTCAATTCTCCCTTGAAGGATGCCGCCTGCAACACCTAATGACAATTGTGCATCGCCTAATTTTTTTATATAATTATAAGTGAGCTTTGCGCTCAAACCATTGCGTGCACCAATACTTTCATTGGTTACTTGAAACCCAACGCCACTACTGATGATACCAAGCGGTAACGACACATTAATATATTGTGTCTGAGGGCTACCCGGCAAACCCACCCATTGAGACCGAAAACCGCCCGTCGCAACAAGGGTTTTATCCAAACCGCCTGCGGCAGGGTTTTCACCATAAGGATTGAGCATATATAAACTGAATTGAGCGGGCTGTTGCGCCACAACGACACTCATTTGAAATATTAAGAGACAAAAAATGTAAATATTTTTCATGGTTCATACATTTAGATTCGTCTTTTTAGAAAACAAGATTTTATTCGTTATTCACAGTGTTTTTTGCATTTCTTCAACAGTTTGAACAGGCATTTTACAAGCATAATTTTGACAAACATAAATCAATGATTGCCCCCCCTCAGTATCACCACTTCGACCTGACAAAAGCGGGAACGTTTCATCTTCTTCAACGCTGGACATTAGGATTTTATTTGGTAAAAAAAGTGCATTGATGTCTTTACTCTTTGTATGTGCATCTGAACCAACAACCGCAATTTCGTAAGGTGGAAAAACCAATGCCAAAGCACTGCCTGCCCATTTTGACAAACTCGAAGGATAACGTTCCACAGCTTCTTCAACTGATAATAACATATTGATACTCAAGGAGTGATATGTTTTATTGTCAAACATATGCCCTAATCGTAGCAAATTGCGCACCATTGTTGAATTGCCAGAAGGTGTTGCCGAATCGTATAAATCTTTTTTGCGCAGCAAAATATCTTTCTGTTTTGCGGATGTAAAGTAGAACAAATTTGCAGATTCATCAAAGAAATTTTCTATTGTAAAATCAGTGTATTGTCTGGCTTTTTCAAGATAATGTTTGTCAAAAGTAATGCCATATACATCCAGTAAGGCTTCAATCAGGTAGGCATAATCCTCTAAAAAACCATCGTATTGCGCCTGCCCATTTTTGTACGTATGGTACAATCCAATACCCTCTTTTTGTTTGAATTTTTCAAAAATAAAAGCCAAGCCATCAACAGCTACTTTTCGATACCCCTCAGTACCTAAGGCTTCAAAAGCACGTGTAAAAGCAGAAATCATTAAAGCATTCCAAGACAGTAAAATCTTATCATCTAAGCCTGGTTTTATGCGTTTTTCACGGATTTCAAACAACTTTTCTCGACATTTCTGCAATTTATCCTTTAAGACAGATACTTCAATTCCCCGCTCTTGTGCAAATTCTGAATAGCTTTTTTGTCGCCAAAGAATGCAGTTTTCTTCCCAATTACCTTCGTCTGAAACATCGTAAAAGGCACAAAAAAGCGGTGCATCTGCGCCGAGTATCTCTTCAATTTCTGCTTTTTCCCAAACATAAAATTTGCCTTCAACACCTTCCGAATCCGCATCATAAGCCGAATAAAAACCACCGTCGGGTGCGGTCATATCTCTGAGGATGAATGTCAACGTTTCTTCAATCGTCTCGCTGTAAATATCTTTTTTTGTCAGTTTATAAGCATCACTTAACGTCGTTATTAACAAAGCGTTATCATACAGCATCTTTTCAAAGTGGGGAATTAGCCATTCCCTATCCGTCGCATAACGGGCAAAACCACCGCCAATTTGGTCATAAATACCGCCTTGAATCATCTTAATCAGAGACAATTCTGCGTGCGCCAAAGCCTCTTCATTTTTTGTATAAAAATGATAATCCATCAAAAACTGGATAGACATAGTTGATGGAAATTTAGGCGCACCGCCAAAACCACCTTCCACACGGTCAAATCGTTCACGCAAAGCGTAAAAAACATTTTCCAAATAAGACGTATTAAAAACAGATGCCGAATCGCCCTCAACTTTCAACAAATCACCCCCCTCAGTATTTTTGACATAATTTTTATCCGAATTCCGAATAATATCTGTCAATTGATTAGCTTGTTGTTCCACAACATCACGTTTTTGTTGAAAAGCATTGGACAAATTGTGCAAAACCTGAATCCATGACGGTCGCCCATAAGCAGACTGCGGCGGATAATAAGTACCCGCAAAAAATGGTCGCCCATCAGGTAAAAGGAAACAATTAAGCGGCCAGCCACCACTACCAGAAATAATTTGACAAGCTTCCATATAAATTTGATCCACATCGGGTCGCTCTTCTCTATCCACTTTGATACAGACAAATAGTTGATTCATAATATCTGCAACATCTTGATTTTCAAACGATTCACGCTCCATGACGTGACACCAATGGCAAGTCGAATAACCAATACTGACGAGAATAGGCTTATTTTCAGCCTTTGCGCGCTCAAAAGCTTCTAGTTTCCACGCATACCAATCAACAGGGTTATGCGCATGTTGTAACAGGTAAGGAGATGTTTCGTGTATGAGATGGTTCATAAAATTTTGTCTTTTAAGATTTATATGCCTTCAAAAAATTTATCATTATTTAGGACAAAGAACAATAAGAATTGTTTTAGAACAACGAATTTTCGCTAAAAATTAAAAAAGTCGTACATTTGGACGAATCAGCAGAAATGCGATTGTTTTTCACTTCACTCTTTTTAACAGCTGGGCAATGAGTCAAAAATCACAAAATAACAAAATAATTCTTGGATTAAAGGTACGTCAGTTGCGTACCGAAAAGCGATTGTCATTTGCTGTCCTTTCCGAACAAACCGGAATGTCTGTTAGTTATCTTAATGAAATTGAAAAAGGTAAAAAATATCCAAAAGACGATAAAATAAAACTACTCGCCGATGCCTTAGAGACAACTACCGAATCTTTGATAAGTGCCGAGATGCCCCAAAGTCTTTCAGCCGTCGCTGATTTATTACAGTCTAATTTCTTGCACGAACTGCCGCTTGATCTGTTTGGTATCGAAATGAATAAAGTCGTTGAAATCATTGCAAATGCCCCTGTACGTGTCGCAGCTTTTATTTCGACGCTTGTGGAATTGAGTAGAAATTATGCACTTCGAGAAGAAAACTTTTATTTCGGTGCTTTGCGTTCCTATTTAGAATTACACAATAATTATTTCGAAGAATTAGAAGAAGCGGTTCGTCAATTTGTTAAACAAAATAAAGTACCAACAGGTCATTCTTTGCCCGATCATTTTTTAGCAGGTTTATTAGAGAAAAAGTTTGGTTATAAAATCGTTGAAAAAGGTTTGGATACTTTTCCAGAGTTAAAACATATTCGCTCCGTCTATGTACCTAAAACCAAACAACTGTTATTGAACAGCAGCTTGAACGAGCAACAACGTGCATTCCAATTCGGCAAAGAATTGGGCTTCAATGCTTTATCTTTAAAAGAAAGAGCCTATACGGCTTCACTGCAAAGGGTCAAAACCTTTGACGAAGCATTGAATCATTTTAAAGCTGGGTATTTTTCAGCCGCTTTATTGATGAATCGAGAAGTCTTTGTTAAAGATATGGATAAGTTCCTGAAAATGGATAAATGGGACAATGGCGTATTTTTAATGCAATTGATGCAAAAATATCAAGCAACACCTGAAATGTTGTTTCAACGCATGACAAATGTAATGCCTCATTTTTTTGGTTTAAATAAATTATTTTTCCTGCGCTTTGTTCACCGTTTAGAAACCAATCAGTTTGACATTAGTAAAGAACTACACCTTAATAGAAGGCATCACCCCCATGGGAATGGTTTGGATGAGCATTATTGCCGTCGTTGGGTGTCCATTTCGCTTTTGAATGAATTAAAAGATTTACAAAATAGTCAAACAGCTAACCCAAATGACCTCAAGAAAGAAGAAACAATAGTCGGTATTCAACGCAGTCGGTACTTTCAAACAAATGATGAATATTTGTGTTTTACAATAGTACGTCCTTCTGGAACAAGGAATGTCAGTGTAACAATCGGCATATTGATTGATGATGAATTAAAGGAAAAAATTAAATTTATTGATGACCCACAAATTAGTAATCGTGAAGTCTCAACAACTTGTGAAAGATGTGGTATAAAAGATTGTTCAGAACGCGCCATCGAACCGATCGTGGTACAACAAAAACAACAACGCGCTAAAATCAATGACGCTCTAAAGAAAATATTTGACAATAAGCCCCCTCAGTAAAATGTCTATTTTTTGCTATTTTTCATTAAAAATGATTCCCCTAAATTTAAAATACGCAATGATTTACAAATAACTTTTGATATTTTGTCGTTATTTATGTCGTAAATCAATCATTTTCTTCCTTTATTTTGTCATTTTAAAAATTGATTTATAGATATTAAAGTATTATTTTTATTTTATTTTATTTTAATTTTATTTTAATTTTATTTTAATTTTA
>JAYSQG010000429.1:0-4843 GCA_043721685.1 Saprospiraceae bacterium
TGCTCAAAAGAGTTTCCTCATGAATGACAAAAGCGACAAAAGCTGTAAAAGGGCGCAAAAGGAAGAAATAAAATCTAATAATTAAAAGAAATTTAACAAAAGCGTTATTTTTTTCCAAACAATTGAAGAATCATAGACGATAATTTGTTGTTTCACGTTTAAATGTTAAAATTTGCTGCATTAATTCACTAACTTCTTGACAATGAAACCATTAGAAGAAGTCCTATTTAAACAAAAACCTAACTCTCGAACAACTATGAAGCCAAAACTCATTTTGAGCCTGTTGTTTGTCGTGTGTCTCAGTTCCGAAATCTTCGCTCAAGCGACGACGGTTTTTACTGAAGCCAACCTTGCGTACAAGCGAGGCATGGACTTTTACGACAAAGGAATATATAATTTAGCGATGCAAGAATTTTACGTCGCCCTCACCCAGTTACGCCCAGCTCCAGAGCCCGAAGCTCGTTTACTGAGGGGTCAAGCAGAATTGTTTTATGCCAAGGCGGCAGTGCGTTCAGGGCAACCGAACGGCGAACAATTGATGTTTGATTACATCCGACGCTATTCGCCTGACCCTTTGGCAGGACAAGCAGCGATTGAGATGGGTGATTATTATTTCAATCTCAATAAACTCGACAAAGCCTTGGATTTTTACAATGCTTTGAACGCTTCTGATTTGCCGCCCAACCAACGCGATGAATTATATTTCAAACAAGGATATGCTTACTTCGTACAGAAGAAGTTCCCACAAGCCAAAGGGAATTTCTCTAAGGTTAAAGAATTGACGACGTTCACGTATTATAACGAAGCCAATTACTACTACGGCATGTGTGCCTTTTTTGATAACAATCTCGACGATGCGGCGCGTAGTTTTCAAAGAGTGGCTTCTTCAAAGCAATATGCGGCTGTTGTCCCTTACAATTTGGTGCAGATATATGCGGCACAACGCGATTGGGACAAGGTTTTGCAAGCAGGTTTGAGGGCTATTGAAGACACAAAGGTTAAAAACTACAAGCAAATCAATCAATTGATTGGTCAAGCCTATTTTGAGAAAAAGCTATTTGACCAAGCGGAAAGATACCTCGCCGAAGGTGCGGACGGCAACGCCAATATGCGGGCTGAAGACTATTATCAGCTGGGTTTCTGTCAACACCGCAATGGTCATTATGACAAAGCAGCGACATCATTGGAGAATTTGAGTGGTCAAAACTCTATCATTGGTCAAAACGGTATGTATTTGTTGGGCGATTGTTATTTGCGCATGGGCAATAGACCGCGTGCGAAAAATGCCTTTTCTATTGCTTCTCGTATGCCTTACGACCCCTCAGTACAAGAGGAGTCTCAATGGAACTATGCCAAGTTGGCGTATGAGTTGAAGCAAACGCAAGAAGCCGTAGATGCTTTGCAAGCGATTTCTTCTAATTCTAAAAATTATCCAGAAGCCCAAGGTTTGTTGTCTGATGTCTTGTTGCAAACCCGCAACTACGATGAGGCTTTACGTATCATTACATTGACTCCAAACAAAACGCCTAAGTTGCGTGAAGCTGCTCAAAAAGCACAAGCCTATCGAGGTATGCAGTTGTACCAAGCAGGAGATAAAGTCGGTGCTAAAACCTATTTTGAACGCAGTTTAGCTGATGCACCAGATGCCACGACAAAGGCGATGTCTAACTATTGGTTGGGTTATATCAATTATGACTTAAAAGATTTTAATGCCAGCCAACGGTATATGGGTAATTTTTTAGCTATGGCTAAAACGATTGGACAATTACCTGCGGAGTCATCTTTGAATATGGCTAACTACATTCAAGGTTACAACTATCTGAAAGAGAAAAACTATACGACAGCTTTGACCTATTTCCAAAATGCTGTTACGGGCATAAAGCGGGAATACGATTATATATCAAGCGATTATGTCAAAAACCAAGTCTTAGGTGATGCCACATTGCGCCTCGGCGATTGTTATTTCAAGAGCAACCGCTACGATGATGCCATCCGTTTTTATGATGAAGCTATCAACAAAAACTATTCAGGATTTGTCTATGCCTTGTATCAAAAAGGAATTATTCAAGGTTTGAAAGGCAGTAATGTTGAGAAGCTGATTACTTTAGAAAAACTCACAACGAATTATCCAAATTCAGAGTTTGCAGCCGCTTCTTTGCTTGAAATTGGCATTACCTATATGAATTTGAATCAATTGGACAGAGCGCAGCAGTCTTTGTCTCAAATCATTACCAATCACAAGGATAAAAACGAATATGTCGTGAGTGCTTTGTTGCGTTTGGGTTTGATTGCTCAAAACAAAGGCAGTAATGAAGGCGCTATTTCCTATTACAAGCAGGTTTTCTACAATAATCCTTCACCAACTGATGCCAAAGCTGCTTTGGAAAGGTTGCAAGACATCTATGTGAATGAATTGAGTCGTCCAGATGATTATTTTGCTTTTCTACAAACGATTCCAGGTTACAAAGTGGATAATTTAGAGCAAGACAACATCACTTACAAAGCGGCAGAAGTGCAGTATGAAAGTGGTAATTACGATAGAGCGATTGCCAGTTTCACAACGTATTTGAGTCGTTTCACAAATTCACCGAATACCATCAATGCGTATTATTATAGAGGCGAATCGTATTCTGCAAAACAAGATTATGACAATGCTTTGATTGATTATGAAGCCGTTGTACAACGTGGTTCTTCGAAATGGTATGAAAAAGCAGTAGAAAAAGCGACTTTGATTGCTTATAATCACAAAAAAGATTTTGCTAAGACCTTTGACCTCGCGGTTAAGTGGGATAGAGTGGCGACTACCGAAGATAAACGTTTTGAAGCAGAACTTTGGGCGGCACGCAGTGCTTATCGGAGCAACAGACCCGATGCTGTATTAGAGTACGGTTCAAAAGTGGCTAATAATTCACGGGCAACAAGATCTCAAATTGCACAAGCGAACTACCATTTAGGTAAAATTGCTTATGACCGCAATCAATTGGACAATGCACAAGGTTTTTTCTTGAAAACCATTGCGGCAGGTGGAACTGATGACCAAACTGCGGAGTCTCGTTATCTCGATGCGATGATTGAATATAAAAAACGGAATCTCGATGTGGCTTTGGGTAAAGCCGACCGCGCTTCAATGAACAACCCCTCAGTATTTTGGGCTGCCAAATCTGTTATTCTTCAAGCCGATATTTATGCGGAAAAGAATGACCTCGTGAATGCACGTGCCGCTTTGGAATCCATTATTGAAGGTGTTAAACAGTTTCCAGAAATTGTCGCAGAAGCACAACAGAAACTCAATAATCTAAAAACGAAAGAAACGGTTAAAAGTCGTATCACAGCACCCAACAATAATTTGTTGGACATGGATAGAGATAATTAAACTTAAAATCTAAAAAACTTATGAGCAAGATAAATAAATATCTCCTGTATATATCTGTCCTCGTGCCAACAGCGATTATGGCACAGCCAGGCAAAGATGTACCTTCGCAGTCGCAGGACGTTATCAAGAATTTTGATGCCAAACTGTTGGAAACAGAGCGCGTCAATGTTCAACCTGTATTGCCCGCCGTTGATACGACAACAAAAGCACAGGCATATACAATTCCCAATAAGATACTGAATGTGGATTATTCCGCACCGCGTATGCGTCCGATTGCTATCAAGACGGAAAAGCTACCCCCTCAGTATAAAGGCTATGCAAAAGCAGGTTATGGCTTACCAAACTCGCCTTATTTAGAGGGTGCGTATCGTTTTGGCGATCCTAAAACGTATTTAGTAGGCTTAAAATTAAAACACCATTCAGCAGACAACAACAGAGGCTTCGAAAATCAGAGCTTTGCAACAACCAATGCCGAAGCCAATGGTACGTTTTATGCTCAAGCAGGCGTTGCGATTGATGCCAAATTGGGTTTTGACAACAATACGCGTCAATATTATGGCTACAACCATGATAAATTCTCCTATCAAAAAGTAGATACAAGGCAGCATTTCAATACGATTTCGGCAGGTGCTAAAGCGTATAATTCTGCCCGAACCGTTGCAGACTTTAATTATGGTCTTGGTTTGAACTTCTACAACATGAATGATAACTTCGGCAATAGAGAAACCGATTTTAACATCAAAGCCGAAGCGACGAAGTGGTTCAATGAAAAGCACCCCCTCAGTATTGTGGTGCGTACAGAGTTCACGACACTCGCGCCCAAGTCCGATAAAACACAGAATTTGAATAATATTTATTTGAATCCAAGTTTTACCTTCAAAGGCGAAGGGTTTAGCGTTCGTGCAGGTGCGAATTTGGTCTCCCACAATGATGTTTTCACGCCACTACCCGATATTGAAGCCTCTGCCAATGTTGCGGGCAATCAACTTCAAGCTTTTGTCGGTTGGAAAGGTGACTTTTTGAAAAACTCGTATAAGAATTTGACCAACTACAATCCGTTTATCAGACCAGACAGTTTTAAAATTCAAAATACGGTTAAGAATGACATTTTTGGTGGTATCAAAGGCGCTATCCCGATTTTCGATTACTCTGCCCAAGTTGGTTGGAGTAACAACCAAAACTTAGCGTTGTTTTTATCTGATACAGCTGATAAGTACCGCCGTTTCAAGGTTATATACGATACGGTTAAGATTTTCAATATCCGTGGTGCCATCACTATGCACCCAATTAAAAACATGGAATTGGTGGCAACAGTGAGCCAAAACATCTATACTGCTAATACTCAAAAAGCGGCTTGGGGCTTGCCTTCCACCGATATTAATGTTTCTGCCAAATATAATGTCGTTTCCAAAGGCGATCAAACAGCAGTTGCTAAAGCCTCTTTTTTTGTGCAAAACGGTGTGCCTTACA
>JAYSQG010000430.1:0-6721 GCA_043721685.1 Saprospiraceae bacterium
AAGCCTTGTTTGTCATTTTTGACGTTTATGGGCGTTGTTTCACGTCTGAAAGCGGCATCAACGGTCTGCATCGTTGATATTTTGTTAGTGGCATAGGTAAAATTGAAATTACCGAAGAACATGTGGAAATTAGACTGATTGAACCGATTGAAATTGACTGAAAAACGGTTGTTGTATTCAGGTCTCAAATTCGGATTACCGACATAAATATTTAACGGGTCGGTATTGTCTCGTATCGGTTGCAATTGGTCAATAGAGGGTTCTCTAACGCTTGTTTCGTAGGCAAAACGCATACTTTTTCCTTGAACAGGGTTGTAATCAAAGCGCACGTTTGGCAATACGAAATTGTAATGAACAGGCTCAAAAGTCGTTCCTTTTGAAATAAACTCGCCTTTTAAAGTCGAATATTGGTACTGTAAACCCGTTGCCAAATTCCATTCCTTCCGATTGATGCGGTAAGTTAAACCTGTTTTATTGTAAATATAATCGTTGATGTATTTATTACTCAACGTCGCGTTGTACTTACTTTCGCCATTTTTTAGGTCATATACTTCACGGTCAGCATTGTTTGTGGTTGTCGAAAAGTTATAATTGGCTTCTAAATATTGGCGATTGCCCAAAGGTTCTGTGAAAGAAACCGTCGCACCGTAGTTATCGCGTTTGTTGATACGGTCGTCGCTTTGATTGACGGAATCAATTTTTGTCGTGCCTGTTGAACCAACATTAAAATACTTGTTTTCTGAATTTAAGAGACCATTGCGGTCACTTTCGTTGACATTATAAAAGATATTGGTTGACAAGGTACGTCCTTTTTTCACGAAACGACGACGCAACAACAAGCTGTTTTGCATACTCAAACCCGACCCCTCAGTATAATTGACGGGTTTGCTACTTGTTTGAGGTGTATCGTCGCTTTTCAAGTTTTCAGTTAAAGAACTTGTATTTGAAAAGTTTTTTGTTGCCGACAAAACAGAGGTCAGTTTCAAAGATGTAAACGTATCAATCTTTTGGTCGAGCGTAATATTCACCCGATGATTTTGGTTTTGTGTCCTTGAATCAGACTCTGAATGTGTTTTAAAAGTGCCATTTGTCAAGAAGTTTTCACGGTCAGACACCTTTGTTTGGTTGTTAATCACATCATTATAAAAATAACTAAGATTCAATTCTGTCTTTGGTGAAAACTGATTATTGAAGTTCAAACCACCCGACAAAGCCGATTGCAACCCTTTATTATTACCAAAATCAAGCGGCACACTTTGCGAACCATCGAATTGTAAACGGACACCGCCGCCGCCGCCTGTTCCACGTTGCATCCGTTGTGTCGTACCCGTAAAGCCCATATAATCGTCAACAGAAAAGCCTGTTTTGTTGATATTATTGCCCAAACCCAAAACAGATAATTGCTGCTTTTTTGAGAACTTATTGATAGAAAACTTAGCGAGATAACGCGGATCTGTTACATCTTTTGCAGCACCTGCACCTGCGGTGACATTGCCAAAAGTCCCTTTTGAATAATCGGCTTTGAGCGTTAAGTCAATTGTTTTTTCACGTTCACCGTCGTCAATGCCTGAAAAATCGGTTTGATCACTTTTTTTATCATAGACTTTTATCTTTTCAATGGCATTGGCAGGCAGATTTTGCAAAGCCACTTTGGGGTCTTTGCCAAAGAACTTTTTGCCGTTGACATACACCTGTTTCACGGTTTCGCCCATGGCTGTCACCGTGCCATCTTTAGCAACTTCTACGCCTGGGAGTTTTTTAATCAAATCCTCTGCGACAGCATTGGGTTGAACTTTGAAAGACGATGCATTAAATTCAGTCGTGTCGCCATTGATTTTTACAGGGTCTTTATAGCCTGTAACAGTTGCTGCATCGAGCAATTTATTATGAGGGGTCATACGAATGCCGCCAAGTTCAAGAACGCCTGCGTCATTGGGTTTGACATCCTTTTTGATATCTTCAAAATAAGAATCATAACCTACAAAAGTGACTTTTAAGAGATATTCAGCAGCAGAAGGCACGTTTTTCAAGGTAAAAACGCCTTTATCTGTTGTGCGGCTAAACGAGACAAGCGACGAATCAGTGGCAGCTAATAACAAAACAGTGGCGTTTTGCATGCCTTTTCCAGCACTGTCCACGACAGTACCCGTTATCGCAAATTTTTGAGCAGATGTTTGGGTAAACCCAAAACATAAAACAAGGGTGAAGACTGTAAAGAGCTTTTTCATTCCGTAAAATTATAGATTGTTGATGTGGTGACAGATTTAAGCACTCAAGTTAACTATAAAGCATTTCTGCAATTTGAACTTGACGACAAAAGTAGGTAATGTGGGGACGATAAGGGGTTAATCGAAGTTGATGGATTGTTAATTTAGGTTAAACGATACTTCAATTGTTTTTATCTCAACATCCGAAGTAAGTTAAAAATACTGAGGGGGGGTATCTCTAAAAGTAACACCTTATAATTCATTCAAATTAATCGATCTTTTTAAACCAAATACAAGCATTAAAACATATTTTTACGAATACAACAAGGCTTTAAGTTTAAAAGCCTTTTCATAAAACGATATTCATCCATCAACTTTAATCTTGTGGTTCATGCAGACAACAGCTCCTTCTTTGCGCTATCCATGGTATGTGGTCTCTATTCTCATGGTCGCTTACATATCTTCTTTTATTGACCGTCAGGTATTGGCATTGCTTGTCGAGCCCATCAAACGAGATTTTGGTGTCACTGACACGCAAGTCGGACTGCTCATCGGTTTTAGTTTTGCCATCTTTTACACCTTTTTAGGTTTGCCGATTGGTTGGTTGGCAGATAGACGCAGCCGAAAGTTGATTATTGTCATCGGTATTACGGTTTGGAGCATTATGACTGCTTTATGCGGTTTGGCGAATACGTACTGGATATTATTCTTCTTGCGCATGGGCGTCGGGGTCGGTGAAGCCGCTTTGTCGCCCGCTGCTTATTCCATTATTACAGATTATTTTCCAAAAAACAAATTAGGCACTGCGCTCGGTTTTTACAATATGGGTGTTTATCTCGGTTCGGGCTTGTCCATTCTCTTAGTCGCGCTCATCATTAAGTTGGTGAGTGTCAGTGGTTTATGGGATTTGCCTATTGTCGGACTTGTGCGTCCGTGGCAAACCGTTTTTTTTATGGTGGGTTTACCAGGACTACTCATTGTCGGTATCATCGCTGCAACTATTCGGGAACCCATCCGAAAAGGAACAGGGCTTGCGGTTGCCAGCGGTTCTGACATACGGCAATATTTTCGAGACAACCGTCAAGCCATACTCTCCTTAAATGTCGGTATCGCACTGATGGCAACGGCGAGTTATGGCGCAACCTCATGGACAACCTCCTCACTGATACGCTTATATGGTATGACGATAAGCCAAGCGGGTTTACTTTTTGGTGGATTAGTCACTGTTTTTTCAACTTTGGGGGTCATTACAGGCGGACGATACGCTGATTTTCTATCAAAAAAAGGGGTAGTAGATGCTAAAATGCGCGTGCCTGTTCAAGGCATGACAGCATCGGCTATTGTCGCTTTGGCGATGCTATTAGCCCTTTCGATATATGGCAAACCACCGCTTGGATTAATCATCGTTTTGATTTCTATTTTTTGTTTCACCAGTTCGCTGCCTTATGGTGCGGCAACGGCGGCTTTGCAAGAAATCATTCCAGCCAATATGCGCGGCACATTTTCCGCTTTTTATCTCTTTGTCATCAACCTCATTGGCTTGGGCTGCGGTCCTTTATTAGTCGGTTTCATCAATGATCGGGTTTTTGGTACGCCGCAAACCATTATGCTCGCTATGTCAATATCCTTGCTCTTTAGTTCTTGTTTATCTGCTATTGTACTTTATCGTGGCTTAAATGCTTTTGTCATAACGTCTCAAACGCTTGAGAAAGCCCATTAACCCCCCTCAGTATTTTTCAGCTTTTTGAGACCAAATTTCAGAAAAAAAACCATAACATAAGTCATTCATAATTTTCTAACAAAATAAATTATCACTTAATATCGTCAACTATCACAATTCCGAAGGAATTAAACATGAATAACCGTAGATGGAATCTACGGCACGGACACGCAAGCGTATCTCATAACCCTGAAAGGGTTGAATATGGCGTTATTTCGACCATCAATATTCAACTCTTTCAGAGTTGACGACCCATTTGACTTTTGTTCCGTAGATTTCATCTACGGTTATTCATGTTTAATTCCTTCGGAATTGCTATGCTTTACCTTTTAAATTAAATGTTAGAAAATTCGGAGTGATCCAAAAAACCTTTAAGCCTATGTATTTGTTATGCTGCGAATATGCCCCAATTTGGACGCTACTTGCGCTATAATTCAAAAATGTTAAAACTCAATTCGATGTCAAAACTATCAACAAAAAACCAATTCTTAGATTTTTCAGATTATGGGCGACCTGTCGCCAAATGGATAGCAAACAACCTCAAAAATACAGCGACCACACCCATTCATATCACTTTTGGTTTTGCTATCTCTGCGTTATTCGCCATGGCGTGTATGCTGAATCATTATTATTGGACGGCAGGTTTCTTTTTGATTCTAAAATCTATTCTCGATGCAGCCGACGGTGAGTTATCAAGGGTTAAAAATACACCTTCTTATACAGGTCGTTATTTAGATTCTAATTTTGATTTTATCATAAATCTGTTGTTGCTCATAACAATATGCTACATTACTGAGGGGTCTTGGTTTTATACATTTATCGCCTTTATTTGTATTCAATTGCAAGGTACGTTGTACAATTATTACTACGTTATCATCAGAAACAAATACAATGGCGGTGACAAAACAAGTCGGATTATTGAAGACAAAGCACCCAAAGCTTTTGACAACGAAAGCCAAACAATGGTCAATGTTTTATACTTTTTTTACACCCTTTTCTATGGCATTTTTGATAAAATCATATACAATCTCGACAAAGAAGCCATTGATGCAAAGCATTTTCCGAATTGGTTTATGAGCCTTATTTCTATTTTTGGATTAGGTTTTCAGCTTTTAATTATGCCTGTTATGCTGGCTTTTGGTTGGATAGATTATATCATTCCGTTTTTTATTTATTATACGTTGTTGCTCGTTCTTTTTATGGGTATTAGGAAACGTTTTGTGCAGTGATTCCAAAAGATTAAACATGAGACATTCGAATTGTTGTCCCTATATTTAGAGATGCCCCCTGTTTGTTTAAATAATCTTGAAAGTAGCTCAATATGCAGCACATTCAAGTCCCAATATGATGAATTGATAAAGCAGAATAGCACCCAGAAAGTTTAGAATAGCACACAGAAAGTACAGACTCCCGCTGTTCATAAAGCAAGTACCGCATCAATATATAGCATTTCGATGGTTGTAACAACAGAATCCGAGATGATTCATACATTTTTATGCAAAATACTGAGGGGGGGGTAATTCTAATATTTCACTTCACCTTTTTATGTCCAAAAGGAAAAGCAACGCCTAAAAAAGGGAAAGGTGCTATGGGTGAATCGGAGCCTATTTCCGAATAATACAATAGACCCAAATCAAAAGAGAAGTTGACATTCATAAGCCGAACACCCGTTACGCCAAAAAAACCGCCCGGTAAAATGTAATTTTCAGTCATCAAACCGACTTTACGCGCCACCCTATATTGTCCACTAACCGTAACCACAGGGCGATTCGCCCAATTGCCATCCCAGTAACCATAACCAAGCCCAAGGGAGACGTTCTTATCGCGATTACCAATCGTACCAATACCGTAGGCGATACCCATGGCAATACGGTCATTATTCCAACCAAAAGAGCCTGCCAAAACACCTACACCGTAGCTAAAGTTTTTACCCGCTTGAAAGGAAAGCTTTGGCGTGACGTATAACATCACGGGTGCATTGCCTGTAAAGATGGTGAAAACATCTGCACCGACCCCCACTGTAAAATGGTCGGTAAAACCATAAGCCGCTGAGTTTATGAAGAGAAAGATATTGCTGTAATAACCTTCTCCTTTGCGCAAGCCGTAGCCTGTGGGTGCAAAGAAACCCCGCGTGCCATGTGGATTTTCGAACCAAAATTCACCTTTTACAAAGCGTTCTGTATCAAGTGTGGTTATACTTTTGATGTTTTTGACACTCACGGTTAAAGTACCCAGTGTCGCAGTTTCTAAGACGAGCGTATCTCCCCGTTTCTCGACGAGTTTTCCTTGTAAGGTGTTACCGTCGCGCATTTCAAGCGAAAGGTATTGAATGCCCGGTTCTTTTTTTTGTCCAAAAAGAGCGATATTGAGGATAAAAAACAAAAAAATAAGGGCAATTGATTTCATTTTCATCTTTTAGTTATCATTATAATGTGAAGAAATGAGATATTAAAACTGTCTCAAAGATAAAACCAAAAGAAAACGAAATGAGTAATAAAAATCATCGTGTTAATTGATTTTCATTATGTTTAAAGATTTGCAAAACCTTCAATTTTGCCTTCATAAAACAGAATTTCATAAACAGTTAAAAATCAATAACATGACAGCAACAGATAAAAAACAAGTCTATCTAAAAGACCTGCACTTTGACCATAAATTGTGGCTCAATGAATTGAATTTTGTAAAAGATGAATTGAGTATTTTCACAAATCGGTTGAGCGAAGTAGAAGAAAAAAACACGGCAGGCGACTTTAGTGCCTTTGCTGAAAGTTTTCAAAATCGCCTAATTCGTCAA
>JAYSQG010000431.1:0-5867 GCA_043721685.1 Saprospiraceae bacterium
TAATTTTTTCTCTAAGAGCCAGACTGATATCTGGATGATTTTTCAACGCCCTAGAAACCGTTGAAATACTAACCGCTGCAATCGTGGCAATGTCTTTAATCGTTGTTCGTTTCATGCCACAAAGGTAATTATTTATCCACATTTTTACATACTTATCAACCGCAAACGTTTGTGCAAACGTTTGTTGATGTGTTTGCACAAATTAGAACAATAGGCAAATGGAATTAAAAGTATAAGTTTGTGCTTGTCAATTGAATACAAAATAAAAAAGAAGAAAATGGACGCATATCCAATTTTCATTTTTATTAAAAATTGATGAACGGAATATAGAAGTGAAAGTAGTTTTTTTTGATTCATACGATGGGTGAAGTTTAGTTACCTATTTTAATTCCTTCAACACAGGTTACTTAGATTGTTCACATTACAAAGCAACATTGAGTCATCGAGCTTAATGTGGAAAATAATCTGAGTAGCCTGTTCGTAGGATTTTCTTAAAGATGTATCCATAAAGTAACAGTAGATAAAACAGACAAATAAAGAATTTAAGCTAAACAACAAGAATGTATGACTTTTAAGGGTGCGGGCTTTGCTCACACCCTTTCTTTATTTCAAAACTTTGGCTGGGTACATTGCTTATTTTATAAAAGAAAATCTATTTTTGCTCAAAATAATTAACATTGGAAGGAAATTTTTTTGATAGATTAACAAGTACATTTGAACTGGAACTCCCTCGCGACCTCCAAACATTGGAGGAATATGTAGAGTTCATCATCCCAAGAATAGAAAGCTGGTCGGGTAAAATCGACGACACTAAACTTTGGCAGGAGCGTCGTTGGATGGAAATCCAAGGAAAAGAGGCTTGGGACAAGTCATTTATCCATATTTTCATGCCCGATGGCGAGTACCTCGTTTTTGATAACGGTATAATGACAAAACGCAGTTGGCGTTTAGTGAGCGGTGCTTTGGTTCTTGACGAAGGGAGAAGTACGATTTTATACGACATTAAATTTCTAAGTGATACCTTTTTAGTTTTGCAACAGCACGGGACAAAGCACGTTTTTGTCTTAGGTGATGAAAAATTTGTTACAAAGATTAACTTTGATTGGTACAATGCCATGGAAGAACTTTACAATGTCTATCGCCACAATTCTAGGTTTTCATTGTGGTTGATTGTGCTTGTTTTTTTCGTCGTGATGTTTTTAGCGTATTTTTATATGTAATTTTGTTGGGAAAGGTGGCTTTTACTCAAGGGGCTTTACTAACTTACTATGATTTCAAATCTTTTGAAACTGATAAGCAAATCAGTATTTTTAAAAAAATCAAGACCAAGTACCCCATGAATATCTGAATAGACATTGTTCCCAAAGAAATCATAGGAGCATATTTCAAAGTCTATTTTTATTATGCCAAGTGCGTTGAACGATTTGAGCTTAAAAACATAAGCTTCTACGACACCATTTCCTGTTTCAAGTTGAACTTTATCGGTTGCATCTTCATTTCCATAGCCTGCCACAATCAAAGCGGCGAGGTCAATAACCGTATGTGATGCGCCTGTATCTAATGCCAAACGATGCTCTTCATTTGAAATTTTTGCAAAAATATGAATAAGGCTCTCATCGGATTCAAGCCGAAAAGGGAAAACTCTCATAGCCAAATTTTACGATTTTTGGGTAATTCTCCCGTAAATGCTAAAGTAATGGTTTTATATTGGTCTTTAATGTCTTTTGCTTTGTTTGCAATCTCAAATCTGTCTTTACTGTGTAGTAAGACAATGCCATTTTTAAAATTGCTGCGAAAACTGGCTTGAAGCAACGGGTCTATCATTTCGGGTTCACCAATTAATACCCATTGTTCGGGGTACATTCTTTGGATTGTTTCAAAATCCATTTTTTCTGTTGTAACTTCCATTTTCTCTATTTTTCTACAAAAATACATCTTTTTGGAAAAATAAAAACGGCTATTGCGTCAATTTTTGCGCAATAGCCGTTTTTCTAATGGGTTTTTAAAAAAAAATAACAAAAATTTGGCTAATTCACGACATTCTAACTAACTTCCACTTTCAAATTCTCACCACACGAGGACACGCTATCTATATCAAAACAATTCTTCACAGTCCATTGATAATCAAATCTTTATGATGAAAACACGTCTCATTCTCCTACGCTTCTGCCTTTTGGGTACGATAGCTTTGTCGTTTACTGCCTGTAAGCAAAACCTAACTGCTAAGAAAATGACGAAAAGCATGGCGGCTTATATCTATGCTTATACGTCTGGAACGATTGGGCGGGAACAGCCTGTTCGCGTCCGTTTTACGTCTCAAATCGTCAGCCCTGACGATGTCGGCAAGTCTGTTGACGGTGGTTTGTTTCAACTGAACCCTTCAGTACAAGGCAATGCCGTTTGGGAAGACCCACAAACAATACGCTTTACACCCACAGCAGCATTTGCTTCGGGTCAAACCTATATCGCTTCGGTGCGGTTGAAGCGCATTTTTAAAAATGTTCCTACCGATGCCGAAGAGTTTCAATTTGATTTCCACACACGTGAACTCTATTTTGAAGTCGTCACCGATGGCATCCAACCCGAATCAAATAACGATATGTCACGCCAAGAACTCATAGGCGAATTGAATACTTCTGACCATGCCGATGATAAAAATGTTGAATCTGTTTTGCAAGCGCAGCAAAACGGTAAGTCTTTGAAAGTCAATTGGATACACTCCCCTGATGGACAACATCATGCTTTTAGAGTTAAGGAAGTGATGCGTGGTGCAAAAGCTTCAAAAGTCGCTTTGTCGTGGTCGGGAAGCTCTTTGGGCGTATCTCAAAAAGGTGAATCGGAGGTGATTGTACCTGCTTTGGGTGAGTTTGTGGCGATGAATGCAAGGCTTGTTCAAGACGCAGAACAATACATAAAAATCAATTTCAGCGACCCCCTCAGTACAACGGGCGATGTGAATGGTTTGATAAAAATAAACGATTGGTTTGGCAATTTGCGGACAGCGATTGACGGCAACAGCATTTTGGTGTATCCAAGTGACCGCATTACAGGCGAACACGCCTTGTATGTGGACGGTGGTATTGCCAATTTCCAAGGCAAAAAAATGGGGCAATCGGCTTCCTTTATGCTCACTTTTTCTGATGTGAAACCGCAAGTTAGGCTTGTCGGAAGGGGCGTTATTATGCCGAGTTCAGACGGTTTAAACTTCCCTTTTGAAGCCATAAATTTGAATTTTGTGGACGTTGAAATCGTCAAGATATTTAATAGTAATATCCTACAATTCTTACAAACCAATGATTTTGAAGGAGATAACGAACTGGAACGTGTCGGACGGATTATTATGCAAAAACGTGTTACCTTGAAAGACCTTAATCCGTCAGCTTCTACAATGAAATGGACGCGTTATGGTATTGATTTGGCTGAATTGGTTAAAAAAGACCCGAATGCGATTTATCAAGTGCGCATCGGTTTTAGGCACAACTACACGAATTATACATGTACGGGCAGTGACATCAAAGACGATTTGAACGGCATGACGATGATGCGCGAGCCGACAGATTTTACAGATACAGAAGAAAATGGTTATTGGGAAGATAAATCTATTTGGCGTTACGATTGGAACGGCGGCGAGGCGATAGGGGAATACAATTATCAAGAGCGTCAAAATCCATGTACACCTTATTATTATAACAATGAGCATTTTGTGCGCCGCAATGTGTTTGCTTCGGATTTAGGTATTATTGCTAAAAAAGGTGCAGATAATTCGATTTTTGTTGCCGTTTCAGACTTGAAAAGCACTTATCCACGTGGTTCAGTCAAACTTGATGTTTATGATTATCAACAACAACCTTTGGCAACGGCAATGACAAATTCAGATGGTGTTGCGATTTTGTCTGACATCAAAGGCAAGCCGTGGGTTGTCGTCGCAACGGTCGGCAATCAAAAGGGATACCTACCCCTCAGTAATCAGAATGCATTGAACCTCAGTCGTTTCGATGTGGCGGGTGCAGAAATGCAAAAAGGTTTGAAAGGCTTTTTGTACGGAGAACGAGGCGTTTGGAGACCTGGCGATTCCTTACATCTCAATTTTATGTTAGAAGATAAAGACAACAAATTGCCCGATGATTATCCAATAACTTTGGAATTGTACGACCCAAAAGGCGTGATGCAACTACGTCAAACGACAGTTGAAAACGTCAAAAATATCTATCCTTTCCGCATCGCTACAAGACCCGATGCACCAACTGGCACATGGCGGGCTGACATCAAAGCGGGTGGTGCGACATTTACACAACCCATTAAGATTGAGACAGTTAAGCCCAATCGTTTGAAAATAAAATTGGATTTTGACAAAAAAGAAATCGCTGCCGGCGAGGAAAATGTGTCTGGAAATCTGCAAGTCAATTGGCTTATGGGTACACCTGCACGAAATGTCAAAACAAGGATTGAAGCGTCCATGTCAAGTATCAAAACAGAATTTCCAAAATATAAAGATTTTATTTTTGACGACCCATTACGGAAGTTTAAAAGCGAACCAACGGTCATTTATGACAATAATGTGGACGACAATGGCGCAGCAAAAGTCTATGCCAATTTGCCAAAAGCGCAAGGTGCGGCTGGTAAAATGCGTATTGGTTTTAAAATTAGAGCTTTTGAGCCTTCGGGAGACTTTTCTTCTGACTACCAAACGTTGGATTATTCACCTTATAAAACCTATGTGGGTGTAAGCGTTCCTAAAAACAAAATGGGTGAAAAACGCTTTGATATTGGCAAAAAGAACATCATAACAGTCGCTATGGTAGACAAAAGTGGTTTTCCACTACGAAATCGTCTCGTTGATGTCTCTGTTTATCGCGTCGAATGGCGTTGGTGGTGGGAAACAGGTACGGACGACGCAGCGCAATTCACATCTGGCAAAGACATGAAAGCTGTTGTGCAACAAAAAGTAACGACTGATGGCAACGGCATGGCAGAAGTGCCTGTTACGCCCGACCGTTGGGGACGCTACTTTGTTCATGCGGGCGACCCCCTCAGTAGTCACTACTCTGGCGACTATTTTTACAGTGGTTATCCATGGGACGAAGGCGACCAACAAGCAGGTTTGAGCCGCAACAATGCTGCGATGTTGAGTTTTAATACCTCAAAAGACAATTACGCAGTTGGCGAAACGGTGGAGTTGAATATTCCGACACCTGAAAATGGTAAGGCATTGATTTCGATTGAAAACGGCTCAAAAGTCGTTGAATCGAAGTGGATCAATACCAAAAACGGCATGACGACGTATAGTTTTAAAGCTACGGCTGCCATGTCGCCGACGGTTTATGCCTTCGTAACGCTCATTCAGCCACATAATAATACAAAAAACGACTTGCCGATACGTATGTATGGCGTGTCTGCGGTCAATATCGAAGACCCAAAAACACGGCTTGAACCCATCGTAAAAATGCCTGCTGATATCAAACCAGAAGAAAAAGTGACGGTGGAAGTGCGCGAGAAAAATGGTCGCCCAATGGCTTACACAATTGCTTTAGTGGACGAAGGTTTGCTCGATTTGACCCGTTTTGAAACGCCGAATCCGTGGAAAACATTCTACGCACGCGAGGCTTTGGGTGTTCAAACCTTTGATGTTTATGATCAAGTGTTGGGTGCATATGGCGGTCAATTGGAGCGCATTTTGAGCATCGGTGGTGACAAAGCGGGCAGACCTAAAAATGCACAACGTGCCAATCGTTTCAAGCCTGTTGTCATGTCTTATGGTCCGTTTTATTCGTCGGGTTATACTAAGAAACATGAGATTATGATACCGAATTATGTCGGTGCAGTGCGTGCAATGGTTGTTGCAACCGATGGTACATCCGCTTATGGTT
>JAYSQG010000432.1:0-2316 GCA_043721685.1 Saprospiraceae bacterium
CATTTTTGAATATTCGTTTTTAAACGTTTCAAAAATAAACCTATTTCAATCGCCTATTTATTATTCAACTATATGTTTTAATTACTCTTAATAATTCTAAATATTTAGCACAACAGAGCAAACGCCATTTCAACCTGTTTTTAGAAAATATTGAACTTAACGCCCCCCCTCAGTATCCCGAAGTTTGAAGCGATAGCATTACCTCTTTGGTCATGATTATTGGAAAAATCCTTTTGCATTTCTGCAGAAACACCGAAAGTCCAACGGTTGATTTTCTTTTCAAGACCCACACCGACTTGCCATAAATCTTTGACTTTTTCTGTATTAACTCTCGTAGGTTTTAGCGTTACTTGCCCATTCGAAAAATCCTTGAAAACGAAATCAACAGCATGTTCATCAATTTTGAGCCACGAATGCCCCAAGGTCACAAACGGCTGAATCCACCATTTTTCACCGATCACATACTTTGCATTTATGCTCAACATACTGCTTTTCTGTGCTCCTTTGATTTGATGCAATTCCACATTGGGTTTCTGCGGGTCAGGTGCATCTGGCAAATGAAAACGGCGGGGGCGTTCACGCAGTTCAAAATCCGTTTTCAATAAATCGCCGGTTACAGCGATACTGATATTTTTAGCAAACTGCACTTCTGCTGAAAGTCCTTTACCTGTTGTCGCCATCACACCTGGAATTTCAGGCATTACAGTACCATACGTTCCATGTGCGCCTACGGCAAAACCTTTTGGCAAAAACTGCCGCCAACGTTTCAGACCTTTATCTATTTTGATAATCGGTGGTGTCGCTTGCTCGCTTTCAGCGTTTGATTTGGCTTCTTGAAGCGCAACAAGTGCCTGTGTCAACGAGTCTTGTTTCGCTTTTTCAAAAGCTAAAACATCTGTTTTTGATTGTTCTACATCTTCTGTTTTAGGAGAAATAGCAATGGTATTTTGCTTATTGTCTAAACCTTCTGCTTTGTTTGTTTCCAAACTTGACGGTGTCAAAGACGGGTCTGTTTGCGACACAGCATCATCATTTAATTGCGCTTTTTGCGGCTTCAAAGTTTCATTTTTCGTATCAAAAGGTACGGCATTTAAGACCTTATTTTTATCCATTTCTGCAATCTGACGTTCATTTTTTCTTTGAATAACAGCATCTTTTGGGCTTTGATTTTTGCCTGTTTCGTTTTTACTTTTATTTATTTTATTATCAACAACAGCCGAATTTTGCTTGTTTTTATCCAAATCGCTTTGTTTCTCCTCAAATACTGAGGGGGTGCTGTTACTGTGATTACTTTTAGAATCAGGTGTTTTATCAGGACTATTCGCTATGCCCGATTGCGTAACAACGGTTTTCGTCGTCTGATAAATGGTATCGCTTTGAATGATAACTTTTCTATTAAGAATCGTTTCAGGATTAGCAGAATGCTGGTCCTGTTTCAGTGTTGCTACTTCTTGTTGCAGGCGAGCATTTTCTTGTTTGACACTACCAACTTCGTTAAAATGCCAAAACAACAAACCGCTCACACCGACCAAAACAGCCGCCGCACTCATCCAAGCGAAACGTTTCCAAACAGGACGCATAACAGGTTGCGGTGCATCCTTTGGCAACGGATTCGCCTTGTCGAAATCAGCCAACTGTTGAGACAATTTGTCCCAATTGGCTTCCTTGCGTGGAAAAAACTCACCGTCATCTTCATTCAGACGGTCATTTATTATTTTGTCAAAATCGCTCATTCGCTTCATATTTTAATTAGACAATGAGGTTCTAAGATTTTAAGTTCAAAATACTTATCGTTTTGTACTTAAAATCGTAAAATCAAAAATCTTATTTTAAAAATTCTTCATGTTCAAATATTGTCTTCAAAATTTGCCTCGCCCTCGATAAATTGGACTTTGAGCCACCTACTGAAATGCCGAGCATTTGCGAAATTTCATCATGGCTACATTCATCAACAACGTACATATTAAAAACAGTCCGATAAGCAGGCGGCAATTTTTCAACCGATTTTAAAATCTGTTGCTTTGTCATTGTCGCCAAAATCTCTGCTTCAAGCGGCGAATCGGCTGCTGTATAATCGAGTTCTTGCAAAACAGGCAGCCTTTTCTGCGCCCGAATGCGGTCAATCGCTGTATTAACAATTATCTTACGAAACCAACTTTTGAACGACAACTCACCGCTATACAAGTCCAATTTTGTAAAAACCTTAAAAAAGGCATCGTTCACAACTTCTTCCGCTTCAAAAGTCGCACCGACATAACGCCGTGCCACTGTCATAGCATAGTTGTAAAACAGGTTATAAAGCCGACCTTGACTTGC
>JAYSQG010000433.1:0-5726 GCA_043721685.1 Saprospiraceae bacterium
GAAGAGTTTCCGATTGCCATTGACCACGTACATTTTGATGACCACAACGGATTACGTGGAAAAATGGAACGTTTTACAGCATTGTATGCAGAATTTAAAACCGAATTCATGCGTTTTATAGCGAAATGGATGTAATTAATGGTGAATAATTTAATGGTGAATGGTTAGTGGTGAATGATTGTTTATATTCACCACTAACCATTCACCATTCACCATTAAAAATAGATGTATGCAAAACAATCCACACCCTTTTACAGGTCTCTCCGATGCCGAAGTTGTTGCTTCGCGCAAGCAAAATGGGTCGAATGCACTTGAAAAAAAGACAAATTATGCTTGGTTGCACGTCCTGAAAGAGACGGTGAGCGAACCGATGTTTATTCTTTTAGTGGCGTGTACGGTCATTTATTTCTCTCTCGGCGAACTGTCAGAGGGCTTTTTTATGTTGGGTGCTATTATTTTGGTTTCTGCTATTTCCTTTTATCAAGAATCCAAAAGTAAAAAGGCTTTGGAAGCCCTCAAAGCCTATACGGAACCGTCGGCAACAGTGATTCGAAACAATGAAGTCGTTGATATTTTGTCTGAAAACATCGTTTTAGGCGATTTGGTCATTGTTTCTGAAGGCGAATTGTTTCCTGCCGATGGTCGGATTGCCCAAATCAATGATTTTTCTGTCAATGAATCCATACTCACAGGCGAGGCGTTTGCGGTGTTTAAGGATGTGAAGGCTCCCGACAACAACCAAGTGTATCAAGGCACTTTGGCACAATCAGGTCAATGTGTTTTTGAAGTCACAGCCATCGGCGCAGCAACAAAACTGGGTCAAATTGGTGCATCTTTAGACAATATTGACACCCAAAAAACACCTTTGCAAGTCCAAATTGACAGTTTTGTTAAAAAAATGGCGGCAGTTGGTGCGGTTATCTTTCTAATCATTTGGGGCATCAATTATTACCAAACAGCGGACGTTTTGCAAAGCCTTTTGAAAGGTCTCACCATCGCTATGTCTGTGTTGCCCGAAGAAATTCCAGTCGCTTTTGCTTCCTTTATGGCACTTGGTGCTTGGCGTTTGATGAAAACGGGCATCATTGTCAAACAAACGCAAACGGTTGAGGCATTAGGTTCAGCCACCGTTATTTGTACCGACAAAACAGGAACGATTACGGAGAACAAAATGGCATTATTTCAAATTTATGTCCATGAAAACAACGCTGTTTTGACGGCTGATAATTGGCAAACACCCCCCTCCCGAAGTGATCGGGATGTGCCATCAGTAAAAGTGATAAAAACAGCCATGTTTGCCAGCGAATCCCTACCATTTGACCCCATGGAAAAAGCCTTGCATGACGCTTACGAAACCCTTGTACAAAAAGATGAAAGACCTGATTTTAAGATGATTCACGAATATCCGCTTTCAGGCAAACCGCCGATGATGACGCATATTTTTCAAAATGGGGTGGGAGAGCGGATCATCGCTTGTAAAGGCGCACCTGAAGCACTATTGGCACATTCAAGCCTTTCTATCAAGGAAAAAGAAGAAATTAACAAGCACATAGCCGCTTTTGCTGCTGATGGTTTGCGGGTTTTAGGTGTCGGTGTAGCCTATTTTGAAGGCAATGATTTTCCAAAAGAACAAGAATCGTTTACGTTCACATTCTTAGGTTTAGTCGGTTTTTATGACCCACCTAAACACAATATTGCCCATGTTTTTCAGCAGTTTTATGATGCCGGTATTCAAGTAAAAATCATCACAGGCGACAATCCTTTGACAACCTTAGCGATAGCCAAACAAGCAAATTTCAAAGACCCCCATACACAAAAGGGTGTCCTTCAAACAGTTACGGGTGAGGAATTGATGCAACTCAATGAAACCGATAGAGCGCAAAAGATTGCCAAAACCAGCATCTTTACACGTATGTTTCCAGAAGCCAAACTCGATATCATCAACACATTGAAAAGCCAAAATCAAATTGTCGGCATGACTGGCGATGGTGTCAACGATGGTCCTGCGCTTAAAGCTGCACACATCGGCATTGCAATGGGCAAACGGGGTTCAGAAATTGCCAAACAAGCCGCTTCTTTGATATTGATGGACGATGACATCGGTAAAATGGTGGATGCCGTAGCGATGGGTCGAAAGATCTATAACAACCTTAAAAAAGCGATTCAATACATCATTTCCATCCACATTCCCATCATTTTGACGGTGGCTTTGCCGCTTATTTTGGGTTGGGTTTATCCCGCTATATTCACGCCTGTTCACGTCATTTTCCTTGAACTGATTATGGGACCTACCTGTTCCATTGTTTATGAAAATGAACCTTTGGAAAAGAACAGTATGCAGCAACCACCACGCCCTATGACGACAACCTTTCTCAACTTTAAAGAATTGTCTATCAGCATCTTACAAGGTTTAATTATCACTTTCGGTACATTATTGTCTTATGATTATGCCGTTCAACAAGGTTATAACGAAGACGGAACGCGCACCATGGTTTTCACCACATTGGTCATTGCTAATATCTTTTTAACCTTAGTCAATCGCTCTTTTTACTATTCCGTTTGGACAAGTTTTTCTTATAAAAACAATTTAATCGTCGGGGTCATCAGTCTTTCCATTGCTTTGCTTTTGGCGTTGATATATGTGCCTATATTTGCGACAT
This sequence comes from Saprospiraceae bacterium, assembly GCA_043721685.1. Classification (GTDB taxonomy): domain Bacteria; phylum Bacteroidota; class Bacteroidia; order Chitinophagales; family Saprospiraceae; genus JAAFJT01. The sequence continues at coordinate 2,661 of JAYSQG010000433.1, forward strand.
TCTTTAAATTATCACCGCTTAATATCGAACAATTTGGCATCGCTTCATTGATTGGCTTCCTGTCAGTCATTTGGTTTGAAGGATATAAGTGGTTCAAAAGACAAAATAACTCATAACTCAAATTTTATGTCAAAAACAGTTACAGCGCAAGAAGCGATTGCGCACATTGATTCGGGCAGCCACATCTTTATTCACAGTGTTGCTGCTGCGCCTCATTATTTGATTAATACACTGATGAATCGGGCTTCTGAACTGTCCGATATTCATTTATATCATCTCCATACTGAGGGGTGCGCGCCTTATGTTGAGCCGCAATATGTGAACACATTTCACTTACATTCTTTCTTTATTGGGGCTAATGTCCGCAAAGCGACACAAGAAGGTCGGGCGGATTATATCCCTGTTTTTTTAAGTGAAATCCCTGTTTTGATTCGCAAAAAAGTCATTCCGATTAATGTCGCTTTGGTTTCTGTATCTAAGCCCGATAAAAACGGTTATGTATCGTTGGGCACTTCAGTTGATGCCACTTTTGCAGCCGTTCAAACGGCAGATTTGGTCATTGCACAAGTCAATCGTTTCATGCCGCGCACCTTTGGCGATGCGACTTTGCACACCAATGACATCACGTATTTAGTCGAGCATGATACACCGCTGCCTGTTATGACTTTTGCACCGCCCACAGATATTGAGAAAAAAATAGGTCATTTTATTGCAGAATTAGTGCCCGATGGCGCAACGTTACAAATGGGCATCGGCTCTATTCCCAATGCCGTTTTATCCAATTTGATGAATCATAAAAACTTAGGCATTCATTCCGAAATGTTTTCCGACGGCTTATTGCCGCTATTGGAACAGGGCGTTGTCAACAACAGAAAGAAAAATATACTGAGGGGTCGCACCGTCGCTACTTTTGTAATGGGTACACAAAAAATGTATGATTTCCTAGACGATAACCCAGGCGTGGTGATGAGAGAAGTGGATTTTGTCAATAATCCAGACATTATCGCACAAAACGACAAAGTTGTGGCTATCAACAGTGCCATAGAAATAGACCTAACAGGACAAGTTTGTTCTGATTCCATCGGCACACGTATGTATTCTGGTGTGGGTGGACAAATTGACTTTTTAACCGGTGCGGCGAAATCGGAAGGCGGAATCCCCATCATAGCTATCGCATCGAGGACACTCAAAGGCCTGTCCAAGATTGTACCGACACTCAAACCTGGGGCAGGGGTCGTCTCCACACGAGCCAATATGCACTACATCGTAACAGAATACGGCGCAGTCGATCTCTATGGCAAAAGCCTTAAAGAAAGGGCAAAGGCACTGATCTACATTGCACATCCCGATGACCGTGAGATGCTTGAAAAAGCCGCTTTTGAGCGGTGGAATGGGTATTTTTAGAATGTCGCGAGCATAACAGATAGTTGAGCTTTTGACAAAGGTCACCGCTTAGCTTAACAGGCGTCATCGTTTTTGTCCCTTTCTTTTCTGAAATTTGGTGATATTTTAAATATCTAATACATCAAAAAGAAATGAACAAACTGATCAGACCATTCAGTAGCATCGGTATTGAAGACGTGCATTTAGTGGGCGGCAAAAACGCCTCTTTAGGCGAAATGTTTAACAAATTGGCGCACAAAGGCGTGCCTGTACCCGATGGGTTTGCGACAACAGCCGAGGCGTTTCGCTATTTTTTAAGCATAAACAACGTGACCGACCCCCTCAGTAATTTGCTAAAAAGTCTCGACAGAAAGACTTATGCTAACCTCAAAGACATTGGCAAACAAGCACGAACACTCATTTTGACTGCAAAAATCCTGATGATTTATCAAAAGCCATTATTGAAAATTATAAGACATTGTGTAAAGGCAACTATTTTCCCGTTGCTGTCCGCAGTAGTGCCACTGCCGAGGACTTACCCACTGCGAGTTTTGCAGGTCAACATGAATCTTATTTGAATATCGAAGGCGAGACAGCTCTTTTGGATGCAGTTCACCGTTGTTTTGCTTCGCTTTACACCGACCGCGCCATCAAATACCGCGAAGACAATGGCTTCGAGCACGATAAAGTCGCTCTGTCTGTTGGCGTTCAAAAAATGGTACGCTCCGACAAAGGCAGTGCGGGCATCGGTTTCAGCCTTGATCCCGAATCTGGTTTTAGAGACATCATTCACATAACAGGCGTTTGGGGTTTGGGTGAAAACATCGTACAAGGTGCTGTTACGCCCGACGAGTTTTATGTTCTTAAACCCACATTCAAAGCGGGTAAACAGGCGATAATTCAAAAGAAATTAGGCGAAAAAGCAATGACGATGATTTACAGCGACAATGCCGATGAGCCAACAATTAACATAGACACCCCCTCAGTAAAACAGGAACAACCGTGAGAATCCTTTGAAAATGGTGGAGTATAAATTGCTGGAAAAAGCCAATGTCTTAGTCCAAGGAGATGCGATTGGCAGCAAAATAGCTGTTGGTACGGCGCGTATATTGAAATCACCGAAAGAGGCGCATAAATTAAAACAAGGTGAAAATGGCTTGGAAATATACGTCATGGCTGAAATACCGAGCAATGTTTTACTCGCGGAGGAATTTGCAGAAGTGTTTGATGGTTTCTCCATTGGTTCCAATGATTTGACGCAATTGACATTGGGTATTGACCGCGATTCTGCTATTATCAGTGACTTATTCAATGTGCAAAATGCCGCGGTGAAGGAAATGTTAGCAATCGTTATCCGCAAAGCCAAAAAGGTGGGTGCTAAAATCGGTTTGTGTGGACAAGCACCGAGTGATTTCCCTGAATTCGCTCAGTTTTTAGTCGAACAAGGCATAGATAGCATCTCTTTTAATCAAGATGCACTCTTAAAAGGTATTGAAAATATATGCGCCGCTGAAGAAAAACGCGTCGTTGAACACGCATACTGAGGGGGGGATTGATCGCTCACGTATCGGATACCTTTGAGGCCTGTCCATACATCATATCTTTTCGTGTGATTATTAATATGTTTTTAAAAATTGTATTCTATATTGAATATCAACTATTTACATTTATAAGGTGTAAAAA
>JAYSQG010000434.1:0-8686 GCA_043721685.1 Saprospiraceae bacterium
CACCTTATAAATGTAAATAGTTGATATTCAATATAGAATACAATTTTTAAAAACATATTAATAATCGGGCCGAAACTTGTGATGTATGGACAGCTTTATAAGTATCCGATACGTGCGTTTGTTCCATAACATAGATAACCCCTCTTTTCACCTATAACTTTTCACTTAATAATGTCTAACATCCTTTTACTCATCACTTGTCTTTTAATCGGTATCATACTGAGGGGTCTAAAAGCGATGCCTGAAAATGGCGCAAACGTGTTGAACAACTTCATCATCAACGTTCCATTGCCTGCATTGACTTTGTTACATACTGTCAATATTCAATTTACAGCCGATGAAGCCTTGCCTATTTTGTCGGCGTGGTTGGTATTTGGTGCGTCATTTCTGTTTTTTAATGCCACAAAAAAACAAACAGGTTTTGACCGTTCAACGGTGGGGGCGCTTATTGTTGTGGCGGGTATCAGTAGTATTTCATTTGTTGGATTTCCTATTTTTGAATTGTTATATGGTGCGGAAGGCTTAAAATTAGGCATTTTGATGTCGCAAAGCGGTACATTCTTAGTTTGCTCAACCGTCGGAATTGCTACCGTTTCCACTTATGCAACGACAGGTAAAAAAGTCAATTGGTTACGCATTCTCAAAGATATGTTCATATTTCCACCCTTTGCCGCCTTTTGTTTAGCCTTAATCTTAAAATTTACGGGCTATCAACACCCCTCAGTAATTGCCGATGTTTTAGCCAAAATTGGCAGCACTTTGAATGTTGTAGCATTGATTTCCATTGGTTTACAAATGAATTTTTCGGCACTCAATCGCCAATCAAAACCGCTTATTTTAGGTTTATTATTCAAATTGATACTTGCGCCATTGATTATTTTCTTAATTTTCGTCGGCATATTCAACCAACAAGGTGTCGCCCTTCAAGTCAGTATCCTCGGCTCGGCTTTGGGTTCGATGAATACGATTGGCATCGTTGCGATACGCAAAGGTTTGAATCCCAATTTAGTCGCTCAAATGATAGGCATCAGTATTCCGTTGTCGCTTGTTTTATTGCCCATTGTCTATTTTTTGATAAAAAACTTGTAAAAAACGAAAAAACAGCATGAAAAAAGTCTTATCCAACCTTACTTTTTGGGTACTTACAGCCATCACAGCAGGAGCCGTCTTAGGTGCATATATGCCCGAAACAGCCGTCGAAATGAAATTTTTGGGTGATAGATTTATTGACCTCGTCAAATTATTCATCAATCCTATCATCTTTTTGACCATTACGTTGGGAATTGCCGCTATGGGCGACCTCAAAAAAGTAGGCAAAACAGGTGGCAAAGCCTTGATTTACTTTGAAGTTGTGACCACTTTGGCGCTCATCGTTGGCATTATCGTCGCTTTTGTTATCCAACCTGGCGCGGGTGTGGACACTTCAAAAGCAGCAGGTGCAGACATGACCAAATACCTAAAAGGTGCAGAAACATTTAGTTGGTGGCAGTTTTTTAAAGACAATTTGACGCTGCAAGTGCTTATGTTTTCTTTGATTTTAGGCAGTTTTTTGAGCAAATACAAAGGGAAAAAAGTAATTTTAGACCCCCTCAGTAAAATCTCAAAATATGTGTTCAAAGCACTCCATTTTGTTATGTACCTCGCTCCTATCGGCGCATTTGGTGGCATGGCTTATACCGTTGGCAAATTTGGTGTGGGTGCGCTGTTGTCTCTTGCAAAATTGATGGGAACGGTTTATATAACGATGGGCGTTTTTGTTTTCGTTGTTTTGGGTTTGATACTAAAAATGTACAATATCAAAATTTGGGATTTTTTAAAGTACATCAAAGAAGAACTCCTCATTGTCCTCGGCACATCCAGTTCCGAAGCTGCCCTACCCGCTTTGATGGAAAAATTAGAGCGTATGGGTTGTTCAAAACCCGTTGTTGGCTTAGTCGTTCCTGCGGGTTATTCTTTCAACCTCGATGGGACGACGATATACCTCTCAATGGCAACCATTTTTTTGGCACAAGCCTACGGCGTTCACTTAAGTTGGGAACAAATCTTAACGATTATTGGCATTTTGATGGTCACTTCAAAAGGTGCGGCGGGTGTTACAGGTAGTGGTTTTGTGGTTTTAGCATCAACATTACAAGCTGTTCATGTCATTCCGTTAGAAGGTTTGGCGTTATTGCTCGGTGTTGACCGATTTATGTCGGAAGCCCGTGCCATTACAAACTTCATTGGCAATGGTGTCGCAACCGTTTGGTTGTCCAATAATGAAAAGGAATTTGATCGTCAAAAAATGGTAAAAGCGTTTTTTGAGGAGGAAGAGGAGGAGTTTTATAATGCGTAAAAGCAAAACAGCCGTTCTCGAATCAACGAAAACGGCTGTTTTGTTATTTACATAACCCCTCAGTATCAGGCGTAAGTTAATATAAAATGAGGGTCAATATTAAGTTCTAAATACAAGCGTTTAGCTAAATCCATATTGACTTTTCTTTTACCGTTCATCACTTCTGAAATACGATTTTCAGTAACTTGTAAGACTTTGGCTAAGTCTTTTTGCTTCAATTTTCGTTCAAACATTTTTAGTTCCAGCATTTCAACCATTGTTTTCGGCTTGAAAGGCATTGGATAGTGAACGGCTTCATATTCCTCAATGAGTGCAGACATACGTGCCAATTCGTCATCTTCTTCAACAGTAAGATTGTCAAAACCTTTTTGTAAAAAAGGTTCAATGGCTTCAAGTGCTGCTTGATATTCTACTTCGTTAGAGATTGATTGGATTGTCATATTTGTTAAAATAGATTTACAAAAAGTAAAGTACTTGAAAAGGCTATTTGGTAGTTTATTTGCTTAATTTAGATAGCACTACTATCAATTTTATCATATTCTTTATGTGTTCCTATAAAACGAATATAAAGAGTACGACGATTGAAATGAATAAGTGCAACTAATCTATATTTGTTTCCTTTTATGTTGAAAACGTATCTGTCATTTCCTGCATAATCAACCGAATTAAAGGTTTGTTTTATATCTTGAAAATTTGTCCAATCAGCTAATCTCGCTTTTCTGTACCAATCATCAAGAGCATCCTCTGTACCACTATGTATTAAAGCAAAGTCGTACAACTTTTTTTTGGTAAGTATTACCATAATTTTATTGTTTTTTGAGTAAAAAAACTCAATTGTCTCTTATTTTATTTGACTGAAATTATCTATTATTCTTCGATAATTTGCAGTTGTTCCGAGAATTTCAACGGATACTTCGTTGAAATTCTATTTTATCCTAAAATAAATTATTACCAAACAGCCTTTTCAATGAACTTTATTGTGCAAAGTTAGAGATATAAATTCCATAATTCCAAATTTATTTCCACAAATCAATATTTAAAGTAAAAACAGCCGTTCTCGAATCAACGAAAACGGCTGTTTTATTATTTACATAACCCTCAGTAAAAAGAGGGTTTTCTACAAAAATTAATGTGCCGAAGCCTTATATTTCTTAAACGCTTCCGTCAATTTCGGCACAACTTCAAACAAATCACCTACTACACCATAGTCTGCCGCTTTGAAAAACGGTGCTTCGGGGTCTTTGTTGATAACCACAATGACACGGCTGTTATTAACACCCGCCAAATGCTGAATCGCACCTGAAATACCGATAGCAATGTACAAATTCGGACGAATCGCCACGCCTGTTTGTCCAACATGCTCGTGGTGAGGTCTCCAATCGGCATCCGCAACAGGACGACTACACGCCGTTGTTGCGCCCAAAGTAGTAGCCAATTCTTCAATAATACCCCAATTTGATGGGTCTTTCATGCCACGACCTGCCGAAACGACCAATTCTGCTTCGGGTAAAGGCACAATACCTTCTGCCGTTTTCACAGATTTGACACGCACACGGCTTGCAGGAGCCGAAATACTGAGGGGGGTCACAGCGACATCACTGCCTGTTTTTTCAGGAGCAATGGCGTTTCCCATCAACGAAATGACTTTGTTATCAGCCGAAATCGTGTATTCTGCAATCGCTTTACCTGAATAAACGCCTTTTTTGACCTTAAAAGCACCATCATTTGTCGGCAATTGATTCGCACCCGATACCAAACCCGCATTTAAGCGTACGGCAATACGTCCTGCCAATGATTTACCTGTCGAACTATTGCCCAAAATGACAACTGTTGCGCCTGTTTGCTTCGCCGCATCTGCGATGACAGCTGCATGAACTTGCGCATCGAAATCGCTGATACCTGCTACATTATATACTTTTGCTGCACCATACTCCCCGAGTTGTCCACCGTTGTTGACATCTCCGATTGTCAAGGCAGTACATTCTGTTCCGAGTAAACCAGCTACTTTTTTACCATACGTGACCGCTTCGAAGGCTGCTTTTTTGAAATTGCCCTTTGGGCTTTCTGTAAATACTAATACTGACATTTTTATATATTTTTTTGAATACCCGCTTAGTCATTTTCGTTATTTTTGTCATTCTGAACGCAGTGAAAGAATCTGTTTAAAATTATATTTAGATTCTTTCACTTCGTTCAGAATGACAAAAAAATGATAATGACAAACAACTACTTGTTTTTTAATAGATTGATTTACAATAACTTAAATAACTTTCGCTTCTTCGTGAAGTAAGCGAACCAACTCTTCCATATCATCAGGGGAAACCATTTTTACACCGCTTTTTGCAGGAGGCAAATCAAATTTTGTCACCACAGAATTGTCTGTAAAAGGCTTAGCTGCAACGACAGCAAGCGGTTTGCTTTTCGCTTTCATAATGCCCATCATATTCGGTATCCGTTGTTCAGCCATATCTTTTGCAGCCGAAACGACGAAAGGTGTGTCAACTTCTACAACCTCAATACCGCCTTCAATATCGCGCTCAATAGTCGCTGTATTGCCTGACATATCGAGTTTTGATGCATAACTAATGAATGGCATATCAAGGTATTCCGCAACCATCGCACCGATTTCAGAACCGTTGTAGTCAATCGTTTCTTTACCTGTGAAAACAATGTCGTAACCTTCCGTTTTGGCATATTCTGCGATTTGGAAAGCCGTATTCATAGCACTTTTTGAGTTGAGGTCAATTCGAACGGCATTTGTCGCATCGAGTGCCAAACCTTTACGGATGATTTGGTCATTTTCAGCAGTACCGACGTTGATCAATGTCACGGTGCCACCTGTCGCCTTTGCGAGGTCAAGCGCACGAACGAGGGCGTACCATTCGTCATAAGGGTTCATAATGAATTGAACGCCCGCACTATTAAATTCGGTAGCATCGGCATTAAAAGAGATTTTTGCGGTTGTATCAGGCGTTTTGGAAACGCAGACCAATATTTTCATAATTTTACTTTTGATATTTATGGATTGAATATTTTGTTTATTGTAAGGAATAGAAGCCTTGTTTTACGCTACAAAGTTGAACATTGTTTGTTGAATTAAGGTTCAAATTCCCTTTGCGGCAGCAAATTTATGGAATATTTTTCGCTCAAAAAAGAATTTTAGCGAATATTCGCTAAAATAATTGATTAATACTGAGGGGATATAAACATATCTTTTCCTTATCTTCGTTCAACATTTATGCACAATAGAAAAATTATTCATTTCCGATTTTCAACTATCCATTACTAATATGTCCAGACTTGACCAATTATTTGATTTATTAAAATCGCAACCCAACGAGCCTTTCCTTCTTTTTGCCATTGCCAAAGAATATGAGAAGGCAGGTGATAAGGATAATGCACTCGCCTACTATCTGAAACTGAAAGAAACGACCCCTCAGTATGTCGGCACTTATTATCATCTGGGCAAGCTGTATGAACGTTTGCAACAGCCCGAAACGGCTTTTTTAACCTATAAACAAGGTATGGTCGTCGCAAAAGAAGAAGGCGATATGCATGCTTTTTCAGAGCTTTCAGGCGCAAAAATGAATATTGATGATGACGATGATGATGATTTTTAAATTTAATAGATAACTAAACATAACCAACTATCCATGAAAAACCACCTCCACATCTCACCAGAAGTCCACACGGCAATTAAGGAAAAAAGACCCGTTGTGGCACTCGAATCCACCATTATTTCACATGGTATGCCTTACCCACAGAATGTTGAAACGGCATTGAACGTGGAGGAACAGGTTCGAAAACATGGTGCAATACCCGCCACTATCGCCATCATAAATGGTGTGATGAAAGCGGGTTTGACGATTGATGAAATCGAAATATTGGGCAAACAAGGACAAGATGTCACCAAAGTCAGCCGACGAGATATGCCGATGATTTTAACGAAAAAAATGAATGGCGCAACGACCGTTGCTTCGACCATGATAATTGCAGAACTGGCGGGTATCCGCATTTTTGCGACGGGTGGCATTGGCGGCGTGCATCGGGGCGCAGATGTGACGTTTGATATTTCAGCTGACTTACAGGAATTGAAACAGACAAGCGTGGCGGTCGTGTGTGCAGGTGCGAAGTCTATACTCGATATTGAGTTGACGTTGGAATACTTAGAAACGCATGGTGTACCTGTGATTGGCTACAAAACAAACAATTTTCCTGCTTTTTTTACCAGAAAAAGCGGTTTTAGCGTTGATTATCGGGTAGATACAGAGGAGGAGTTGGCGATGATGTTGAAAACTAAATGGGCTATTCCGTTACATGGCGGCGTTGTGGTGGCGAATCCTGTGCCACATGAGTTTGAAGCAGACACACGTATGATTGAGAAAGCCATCAAAAAATCGTTAGACCGGGCGCATGACCAAGGCATCAAAGGCAAAGCCATTACGCCGTTTCTGCTTGCCGAAATTGAGCGTCGTACTGAGGGGTTGAGTTTGAAAACCAATATTCAATTGGTGTTGAATAATGCGGCTTTGGCGGCGCGGGTAGCGGCTGCTTATAGCGTTCTTTGAGCTTTTTTTTTCTTTAAAGTGCAATTATCTACTCAGTAACAAGAGTATTTCTATTGAAATTTATTATTTTTGTAAAAAAAATAGCTGCTTATGTACAACGATTCTCACCTTGATTATCCATCTGATATGCCGTTAGCTGTTCTTTCGACACCGAAAGAAGTGCAAAAAGAGCCTCGTCTTTACACCTTGCAAGAGTATTTACATCGAGAAGAAGACAGCAAAGAACTGAACGAATATTATAATGGCATTATAACAAAACTCCCTATGGCAAGAGGACCACACAACACCATTACTGCCAATTTTTCGGCAGAACTAAAAATTGCAGGCAGGAAAAATAAGAAAAACTATTGGGTAATGACGGGTCAACAGCTTGTTTATCTACCCAAACTAAACTTTGGTTTATATCCCGATGCTTTGGTTGTGTCCGAAACCCCTCAGTATTTTGATAAAAATGAAGTCTTGTTGATTAATCCGATACTGATTGTTGAAGTTTTGTCAAAAAGCACAAAGAAATATGACCGCACCGAAAAATTTGAAGAATACCGCACTTTGGATAGTTTTAGAGAGTATGTTTTAGTTGACCAAAAGCGGTGTCATATTCAAATACGCTACCGCGAAACGCCTGATACTTGGCGATATACAGACATAACAGATATGGAAAGCACTGTTTATTTAAAATCTTTGGATTGTACTATTTCTGTGGCGGATATTTATGAGAATGTCAAGGTTTGAATAAAAAGTTTTGTAACGATTTTAACCATAAAACGTATAAAACATGTCGAATCCCGATTCTTTCGGGACAGAGGAATAGGACAATATTTTCACCCATAATCTAAAAAAACAACAAATGCGTTACACCTTTCTTTTTACAATTATTTTCTTTTTGCAAAACCTTTTAGTCGCTCAATCAAGCGAATGGCGGGTTTTAGGCGGTGTGAAAATGTCTTCAAGATGGCAAAAACAACCTTATTATATACCCGGTGGAGATACTTATATCCAAATAGATGCGATTGCACCGCTACAATTGGAAACATACTCATTGATTTACAGCCGCCCAATAAATGCTAAATGGGCTTGGACTGTTGGTCTGAACTACAATGCAAAAGGTATTAAAGAGAGAGGGATTTTCCACGATGCAACGACAATACCCGATCACTTTGCTTTTGAAAATAATAACGTTATGGAGTATATTGGTGGTTTAGTCGGTGCGCGCTACTTGTTTTTTGATAAAAAAGGGTGGCGATTCGGTGCAGAAATGTTGATGAATCCCGAAATAGAAATGCAAGGTTATCGCAACCTGAAAAAATTAGCGGTTTCTTCATTGGCTGTTTTCAATATTGAAAAGGCTATTAATCCGCATTTCGCAGTAGTTTTAAATCCATTTTTTGAAACTTCTTTGATGCGTTATACAAATTCAAGTTCATTTGCCTACAATCCGTTTGGTTATGGTTTGACATTGGGTCTAAAATATATCAAAAGCTAAACGCATACTGAGGGGGATATAATTGGTAAGATTATTTTACTGATTGAACAAAAAAAAAGAGCGATTGGTATTGTCAATCGCTCTTTTTTAATAAATAAACCAATCATATCCTTTCTCAAACTACATCTTCACAACCTTCTTCATCACAACGCCTATCTTGTCAAACGTTAAAGTTTGCTTTATCTCAAAATATTATACATTAATGACTCATGTTACGCATTGTTTTATTTTAAGCCCGTTAGGGCTGACACCGTTTATAGAAAAGTAAATCAAGCCATTTTTCTAAGGTGCGTAGCGCCG
>JAYSQG010000435.1:0-28017 GCA_043721685.1 Saprospiraceae bacterium
AAAAGAGGCATCGTTTCGTACAGTTGCTTGATTTATTTTGTATTCAACTAATGAATATAAATCTGTTGCTCCCATAGGATTTTTTTCACTAAACCAAATTTGGTCTCTTCTGAAAATATCTTTTCGAAGTAAATTGGTATCATGTGATGTGAAAATTAATTGTGCCTTTTTATTTGCCTTTGAATGGAAAAGATTAATTAATTCTATTGTCAAAAGTGTATGTAAACGCGAATCAAGTTCATCAACTATCAAAGTTTTCCCATTTTCAATAGTATCAATGAGTAGTCCAAAAATATTGAACAGTTTTTGTGTGCCTTTTGATTGTAGTCCAAAATCTAAAATCACTAATTCAAGAAAATTATTAGCAGTATCAAATTTTTTGTGTAGGAAATTAATACTTATACTTTTAGACTCTACTTTTGTGCTTTGCATTTGTTTCATTCTGTCTTGGAGATTTTTTAAATCATTCAAAACTTCCTGCATCTCTGCGGGCATATTTTTGGGGAAATTAAATAGGCTTTCAAAAAGTTTATCTTCTTCAACTACCTCAATATCTTCGAATCCAATCCTAATGTTTTTAAAAAAGTCCACCAATTGATTTTTGAATTTAGGGTCATCTTTCATTTTTTCAATTGTGTAACCAGTTAGATTTTCGTCTTCTAAGCCCGAAATTATTCTAAAATCAGTTTTAAACCATTTAAGAATTTGTGTAGCAGTTTCTCCATTAAGTTGTGCAACAGTTGAAAGAAATAGAGCATTGGAACGAGCTTTGTCCTCCAATCCTTTTCCTTCTTTAAAATTTCTTTGATTTAATGAAATTGACTGGAATTCCCGTGTGAATAGTTCTGTTTCTATTCTGGAATCAGGTTTGAAAGAAAAAAGCCACTCTGAATGGATTTTTTCTTTGTCTGCTTCAAAACCAAATCTATATCGTATCTCTCCAATGTAGAAAATCATTTCAAAAGATGATGGTTTGTTATCTGTTTCGGAAGACAATAGAAACCTTAAAACTTTGATTTTATCATCTGCTTGTTTATCATTCGATGATGTTAAAATAAAGTTTCTGAAAAAACTCATTGCAGATATAAGATTGCTTTTCCCACTGCCGTTTGCCCCATACAACACACCACTTTTCAGTAATTTTGTTTTTTCATTAGGAGTATGGAATACATTAATATTATCACTCTCACTTTCATGTTCTTTGATTGGTGTATAACCAACCATGCTAAAAGTAGTTGAATCCTTAAAGGAAAGGAAGTTTTCAATATTGAATTGCAGAAACATAATTATTAAAATTTTGCTGTAAAGGTAAATTAATTTTGTTTTGAACGCAAAATTTTGTGAAAAATTCTCAATTTTTATCTCGAAGTAGTGATGTAATACTTTCTTTTTCTAAAATTCCTAAGCCAAAAAGCGCAAAATCGTATTTTACAGGGTCTTTTGGGTCAAACTGCCTTAAATTTTCAGTCAATTCTAAAACAGCTTGCCAATCAGTTTTAGGTCGTGTTAAAAGTCCTAAGCGGCGGGCTTGACGGTCAACGTGGACATCTAAGGGCATCAAAAGTTGGGCAGGTTTAATGTTTTTCCACAAACCGAAATCCACACCTTGTTCGTCGTGCCGTACCATCCAACGAAGAAACATACAGAGTCTTTTGCAAGTACTTTTTGAGGTGGGCGTTGCAATATGTTTTTTGGTGCGAGCAGGGGCAACGGGTAGGCTGAAAAACTCGTTGTGAAAACCAATAAGGGCTTCGGATACTGAGGGGGTACTTGAATCGATGTGTTTTGAAAAAGCGTACTCCAAAGAGTCGTTTTCTTTATAAAAATGTTGTAAATATTCAAGAAAGTAGAGAGTATCTGTAGGTTGAAAGGTACGGTGCTTGAAATCGAGAAATCGTTGCCTGTCTTTTTCGAGGTGATTGACGATAAAATCGTGAGGCGCATTGTCCATTAAATCGAATAAACGAGTGGCGCTGTTGATGATTGTTTTGCGTTGTCCCCATGCCAACATGGCTGTCCAAAAGGCTGTAATTTCAATATCTTGAAGTTTAGAGAAACGATGCGGAATGCCGATTGGGTCGTTTTCGATGAAGGTTGGTATGTTAAATTTACGATAACAATCGTCCAAAAAGGCTTGTAAATTATTGGTCATTCAAAAAAGTTTTTACTTTTGAGCAGCCATCACATAGAAATGTCCGTTTTATTCAAAAAATTTCATCAAAAAATATGACTGCAACGTTCACTTATACCCTTATTCTGGCAGCAATTTTAGTTGCCAAAAAACTACTCGATTCATCTAATGATAAAAATTTGAAGACTTTCCCTTGATTGGTTATTGGTTGATTAGTTATTGGTTATTTGTCAAATCTTGTAACGAGTAACCAGTAACTAATCAACCAATAACCAATACCTATCTCAGGCTGCCTACATTTTTAAACCCCTCGGTATCTATGTCATTTTCTTCGATGGCTTGTTTCAGAATCACATTATCAATCAAACGTACCTCTCCAACCCAAACAGCAACTAGAGCTACGGCGTAATCCGTATCTTCAAAAAGTTGAATGGGTAATAAGGTGCGGCCGTCAACGATTTCGAAGTATTCGACCTTGAAATGGGGTTCTGTTTTTAGTTTTGATAAAGCTAAACTTTGTATATCAGAAGGATTGTATTCTCCAACCCTTTCGGCAGCTTCTGCCAATACATTATAAATTAAAGCGACTTTTGAACGGTCTTCGGGCGTAATCCGAGCATTGCGGCTTGACATCGCTAAACCATCTGGCTCTCTTTGTATTGGACAAGAAACCAATTCCGTTTCAGATTTCATCAATTCCAACATGCGCCCCACAATAGCAGCTTGTTGGAAATCTTTTTGACCCATGTACAAGCGGTTTGGATGAGTGATTTCAAGGAGACGATGAACAACTTGCGCCATGCCTTCAAAATGACCAGGTCGAAAAATGCCTTCCAAAACACGGTCGAGCTTACCAAAATTGAATTTTACTGAGGGGGTCATTCCTTCGGGGTAAACGGCTGAAACATCGGGCATAAAAAGAATTTCGCAGCCCGATTCGGCAAGCATTTCTATGTCTTTTTCGGCAGTTCGAGGGTATTTCTCTAAGTCTGTACTGTTATTAAACTGCGTTGGGTTGACAAAAATACTGGCAACCGTTACGTCACATTCATTACGTGAACGGTCAATCAACGAAATATGTCCACGATGTAATGCGCCCATTGTCGGCACAAAACCTATGTGTAATCCTTTGTTTTTTAAGGAGTTAAGATATTTTTGTAAATCTGAAACGCGTTTAAAAAGTAGCATAGTTTAGATATTGAGACAAAAAATGAGTGATGAAATATGACTGATAAATGATGAAATGTTTCTACTAAGTCATTAACTAAATACGTTGATGTACTCTATATACTTTTGAAAGGAGATTCGAAAAGACCTTGTCATTTAAGTCAAACACCTTTTCAATTTGGTGTTTCATTTATCAGGCAAAGATATTTGTTTTTTGCAATTCCTTGATTTATATGCTTTTTAAAAAGGAAAACAATGTTGAAGTTTAAAAACTTGGCTGTAAATCGGGAATTAATTCGTAACTTTGCAGCAAAATTTTAAAAAAAAGATTTTATAGTAATCATACGTTCAATAAAATAGCGTTTTTAAGGGTAAACAACTAAAATCAATCCCAATAAAAATCGTCAGAACGTCTATTCTACATTATTTTATCAAAACCATATCGGCTCGATGATACCAGTAAAAAAGAAAATTCTTCTTATCTCTCAGGAAATGGAACCTTATACGGGTCTTTCCGAAATTGCAGAACTTGCCTACCGCTTACCACTTTTTTTAAATGACAATAAATGCGAAATTCGTATATTAATGCCTCGTTTTGGCACTATCAACGAACGTCGTCATAGATTACATGAAGTTGTTAGACTTTCAGGTATGAACATTATCGTCAATGACGATGACTATCCACTCATTATTAAGGTGGCTTCGTTGCCAAATAGCCGTATTCAGGTTTATTTCCTTGACAACGACGAGTTTTTTAAGCGTAAGTCTGTTTTTGAAGATTCGGAAGGTCAAGCCTTTGACGATAATATTGACCGCGCTGTTTTCTTCTGTAAAGGAGCGATCGAAACGGTTCGTAAATTCGGTTGGGCACCAGACATTATTCACTGCCATGGTTGGATGACAAGTTTGATACCGCTTTATATCCGTACGGCATATAAAAACGACCCTATTTTCCAATCGTCAAAAATCATTTATTCGCTTTACGATACTTTGCAACAAGAATTCACTTTTGAAGAATTTGGTCCAAAAGCTACAATTAATAATCTTGAAGAAGAGGACATGTTGGATTACCGTACAGAGGACTTAGCGGATTTGCACAAAGGTGCTATTATCTATTCTGATGCCGTTATTCGTGGCAGCGAAACGATGAATGAAGCCGTTGAAGCCCAACTCTTGCTTTCAGAAAAACCCGTTCTCGATTATATGAATGCAGAGACAGGTCTTCCACCTATTTTTGAGTTTTATAACTCATTGGAAGTGGCAGAAGAAGTAGGCTAAAGCAATGATGAATTATAAATGATGAATTTGCAAAACTATTGAAAACCAACGTTTTGCAAATTCATCATTTATCTTATAAATCAATTGTCCGTTTCCAATCTAAAAACTTCTATTACAAAAAAATTACACAGAACAGACAGCCCCCCTCAGTATGCTGACGTTATAAGTCAGACAAAAAAATTTCAGCAAAAAAAATATGAAAAACATCTTCATTGCCAGCGTTTGTCTTATTGGACTGTTAATCGTTGGGGCTTGCAATAAATCGAGCCAATTGGGTGCCGACCTTTTTGATGGCAGTAAACTTGATTTAAAGTTCTCGGATAACCTTATATCCATTACCGCAGAAACAGAAAATCCAGATTCTGTTGTGGCACTCAATTTAGGATCGGTAAATCCTACGTCGTTTAGTTTGTTGCCTTTGGGCAAAATGTATGACCCTGTTTTTGGGGTGACGGATGCCCGCATTTTCGCTAATTTCTCTTATGGTACTGCTACCTTAGCCTTAGATGGTGCTGTGACTTATGTTTTGGATGATGTGAAAGTTGTCATGGCTTATAATGGTGCGGATGTTTATGGTGATACTACGCAGCAGCAAAAAATAGGCTTTTATCGTCTGGCGGCTTCAGAATCATTGACAGGTGATAATTTGAGTTTTTTTACCAATAAAAAATATAAATCAGAGACCACCCCGCTCGGTTCGCTTAGTTTTATACCTAAGCCAACCACAAAGGTGCGTGTGAATGATTCAACTTTTCAACGACCACATATTACTTTCAAATTAGATAGTACATTTGGTAAGGCGTTGCTTGATACCGCTGTTCACAGCGTTCATAATGCTTTTGGCGGTGATATTCGCAAGTATTTCAGAGGTTTTGAATTTCGTGCAGAGCAGACAACAAATGCGCTATTGAGTTTCAATATAGCGGATGATTCGTCTGGTATTTATTTGTATTATCATAAGTTGGGTGATACTGTTAAATTGAACCATCTTTTCCGCTTTACGACCACATCATATCCTTATTTCAATCATAATTATACTGTGGGTAGCATTAATAAGTTTTTTAATGGTAAAAAAATAGCTTTGGGCGACTCGCTCATGTTTGTTCAAGGCATGGCAGGGGCAAACGTCAAGTTTGAATTTCCTAACTTGAAAAAACAATTAGGCACAGCGGCGGTGAATCGGGCAGAATTAGAGTTTACCATTTTGGAAGATTCAACTGATAAATATTTACCTATCGAGCGTTTCATTCTGACAACAGCAACGGGTGCGCCTGTTAATGATTTACTGCGGAATAGTAGTTCTGTGTTAGCTGAATATGGTGGAACAATTGTTACAGAAGCGGGTAATATACGTCGTTACAAATGCAATATTTCGCAGCATTTGCAAGATATGCTTTATGGCAGATCAGGTACGGTTCTCTATTTGTTACCTGACAATAGACGTGGAACGATTCCAAACAAACAAAGCACAACACGCCGTGTGGTGCTTTATGGCACAAAACATTCAAAATACCCTGCAAAACTGAATTTGTATTATACGAAACCATAGTTTGGTTATTGGTTACTCGTTATTGGGGAATTGGTTATTTGTTATTCGTCACGACCAATTCACCAATAACCAGCGACCAATACCCCCTCAGTATTTTGTAACTTTTTTATGATATCTTAGTTAATAAGAATATCTATCCATTATAATCTATCAACTTCTTACCGTATCCAAAACCAATTAAAATATGTGCGGAATTGTCGCTTATATCGGGTCAAAACAGGCCTACCCGATTCTCATCAAAGGCTTGCAGCGATTAGAATATCGCGGTTATGACAGTGCTGGTGTTGCTCTTTTGAATGGCAGCCTCAACGTCTATAAGAAAAAAGGAAAAGTGAGTGAGCTCTTGGCTTATGCTCACGATAAAGATGTTGCCGCTACCATCGGCATCGGTCATACACGTTGGGCTACGCATGGTCAGCCCGATGACATCAACGCTCACCCACATCTATCGGGTAATGGTCGTCTTGTTTTGGTGCATAATGGTATCATTGAAAATTATGCGACTTTAAAAAAGGCTTTAACAAAACTTGGACACGAGTTTAAATCTGAAACAGATACAGAAGTTTTAGTACATCTCATCGAAGAGTTGCAAGAACGCGAGAACTTACCGCTTGAAGAAGCCGTCCGTATTGCCCTTTCAAAAGTGCATGGTGCTTATGCCATCGTGGTCTTGGATAAAGAAGACCCTACTAAAATCGTTGCTGCTCGTAAACAAAGCCCTTTGGTGTTGGGTATTGGCAATGGCGAATTTTTATTGGCTTCTGATGCCACCCCAATCGTAGAACATACTAAACGTGTGGTGTATTTAAACGACGGTGAAATTGTAACGGCACGCCTCGATGGATCGTTTGAAATTAAAACGATAAACAATCAAGTGCAAGCTCCTTTTATTCAGGAGTTAGATTTGACTATTGAAGCCTTAGAAAAAGGTGGCTATGATTATTTTATGCTCAAAGAAATCCATGAGCAACCGCAAACCATTGCCGATGCGATGCGTGGACGTGTGAACTCAATACAAGGTTGGGCGCGTTTGGGTGGTATGGAAGACCATTTGAACCGCATTTTGAATGCCGATAGGCTTATTATTGTCGCTTGTGGTACGTCTTGGCACGCAGGTTTGGTCGGAGAATATTTGTTTGAAGAATTGGCACGATTGCCTGTTGAAGTCGAATACGCTTCGGAGTTTCGTTACAGAAACCCTGTTATCACTGAAAAAGATGTTGTTATTGCCATTTCACAATCAGGGGAGACGGCAGATACATTGGCTGCCATACAAATGGCAAAAGAACGCGGTGCTTTGATTTATGGTATTGTCAACTCCGTAGGGTCGAGCATTGCACGTATGACCGATGGCGGTTCTTACATCCACGCTGGTCCTGAAATTGGTGTGGCTTCTACAAAGGCGTTTACAGGTCAAGTGACTTTATTGACCTTAATGGCTTTGGAAATCGGTTATAAACGTGGCAAAATCAGTAAAACAGAATTTTTGCGTTTGATAACAGAGTTGGAACAAATTCCTGCAAAAGTCACAGAAGTTCTAAAAATCAATAAAGCTGTTGAATATATTGCCAACGAAATTAAAGATTCAGAAAATGCTTTGTATCTTGGGCGTGGCTACAACTTCCCCGTTGCTTTGGAAGGGGCTTTGAAATTGAAAGAAATTTCGTATATTCATGCAGAAGGTTATCCAGCAGCAGAAATGAAGCATGGACCGATTGCGTTGATTGATGAAAATATGCCCGTCGTTATCGTTTGTACCAATCAAAGTGCTTACGAAAAGATTGTTTCCAATATTCAAGAAGTCAAAGCACGAAAAGGCATAGTCATTGCCATTGTTACTGAGGGGGATACTGTTATCAAAGAATTGGCAGATTATACGCTCGAAATACCTGATACGGCTGAACCTTTGACACCACTTTTATCGGTTATTCCTTTGCAATTATTGTCATATCATATAGCAGTCTTGCGGGGATGCAATGTTGATCAGCCGCGTAATTTGGCAAAATCCGTGACTGTTGAATAATACAGCATGAGAAATAGGAAAACTTAAAGGTTTTCCTATTTCTCTACATTCAAATCCCCCCCTCAGTATCTTCTGTGTTTTATACCCTTTCAAGTGAAACAAAACTATACAAACAAAATCAAAATTTAAACGTTAACCTTATAACCACTTAACCATACAACTCATATCATAAAGTGAAAAAAGATAAAAAAGCCATACCAGATATGGCATACAATACGCAGCAAGAATTCCTCATTATGCCTGAGTACGGTCGTAATGTGCAACAACTTGTCCGTCATGCTCAGAAAATTGAAGAGCCAGCTTATCGGCAACAGTTCTGCGAACAAATTGTGGATTTGATTCAACAACTCTACCCACAAAGTAAAAGTGTAGAGGACTATCGTGAAAAATTGTGGAAACACCTTTTTCATATTGCGAAATACGACCTTGAAGCAACTACGCCGAGTGGTTTGGTGCCGCGTCCAGAAGATGCTAAAAAACGTCCTGACCGTGTGCCTTATCCATTTTCGGATACTCGATTTAAGCATTATGGCAACAATATCCAACGCCTCATACGTCGGGCTGTTGAAATGGAAGAAGGTCCAGTCAAAGAAGGTTTTGTTCAAACCATTGGTTCTTACATGAAATTGGCATATAAAACGTGGAACCGTGAACACTATGTCAATGATGAAATTATCAAAGGCGACCTTGAAACCCTCTCTGGTGGTAAGCTAACGCTTGAAGATAATAGCCGTATTGACGGTCTTTCTAACGCCAGCCGCAATCGGGGACATGATGGTGGTCGTGACAACCGCAGCAGTACTAGCGGACGTGACAACCGCAGCAGTGCTAGCGGACGTGATAGCCGTGACAACCGCAACAGTAGTAGCGGGCGTAGTGATAGCCGCGACAGCCGCAGTGGTGGCGGACGTGATAATCGTAGTGGTAATCGCGATAACAAAAATAACACCAATAACAACCGTAAACGCAAATAGATATTATTTTTATTTTAAATATTTTAAAAATCGTAATTGGCTGTTGCAGTCTATTACGATTTTTTTTTAGCTTAAAATATTAATAATCATATCAAAATAGTTTTGCTTTTCTTACTTTCGACAAAATTTTAAAAAATAGAATATGACTATTATCAACATAGTCATCTACATTCATATAAGTTGATAAGCAACGTATTATTCAACGAAAACATAGTTTAGCATGTTAAAAGCAATTTGTTCATTTATTCTCTTAAAGCTTTGGGGATGGAAAATAGAAACCGTTTTTCCAAAAAATGTTAAAAAATCGGTCATTGTTGTCATTCCACATACCTCAAATTGGGACTTTCCGATTGGTATTTTGTTGAGACCTGTTATTAACTTACAAACCAATTTTGTCGGTAAAAGCAGCTTGTTTTTTTTCCCTCTTGGTCTTTTAATGCGCGCTTTAGGTGGCGTAGCTGTTGACCGTTCTAAACACAATAATTTTGTAGATGCTGTTGTGGATATTTACAACAGTCGAGAGCAATTTAACCTCACAATGACTCCTGAAGGAACCCGTTCTAAGGTTAAAACACTTAAAAGTGGCTTCTATTATATCGCTTTAAAAGCCGATATTCCCATCGTTTGCTGCAAATTTGATTGGGGAAAAATGGTCATCGGATTCAGTGAACCGATTTATCCAACAGGTAACTATGAGCATGATTTGCCTAAAATATTGGCATATTTCAAAGGCGTTGAAGGGAAAATTCCAGAAAAAGGTTATGATATAATTGATTGATTATTATTGATTTAAGATACTTTCAAAAGCCAAATCTGTTATTTTATATTTTTTGACATATGTTAAAATAACCGAAAATCATTAAGTTAAACAACAATATACTGAGGGGTCCTCGTTTTGTTAACTTACACATTTTGTCTCTTGAATTTATCAATAAGTAAGATATTTTTAGTTATAGTATAAACCTATTTTTGAAATCTGAAATGTCTATTAAATGAAAAAAATAATCATTCCACTTGTTTTATGCTTAGTCAGTTCTGTTTTTATGGCTTGTAACGGTGGTAAAACAATAAAAGTGACATCCATACCCTCTAACAATAACAACTCTACGCAAACAAAAAGCGGTGACAAACAGCCTGATGAAGTTATTGAGAGAGAGGAACGTCTTGAAGGCTATGTACAGTTTGTAAAGGGTGATAACCTTGAAGCGGCTATTGCTCTTGCAAAAGCAGAGAAAAAGCCCGTTTTTATTGATTTTTATGCCGATTGGTGCGCGCCTTGTAAGGTTCTGGAAGAAAGTGTTTTTAGGGACTATGACGTGGCTGATTATATGAATAAAAATGTCATAAATATTCGAGTCAATATCGAAAAAGGTAAGGGTGCATCTCTAAAAGAACAAATGTATGTTCGGGTATTACCCACCTTGTTATTTCTTGATTCTAATGGCGATGAGATTGCCAGAAAAGAGGCGTTACCTTTGATAGAAGAGTTTAAAAAAATGATGAAAACCGCTGTTTGGAAAGTAAAAAACCCATCCGGACAACCTTAATATCAAGGAGCAAGGGGCAAGAGGCAAAAAGCAAGGGGCAAAACGTTCAATTCACGTTTTGCCCCTTGCTTTTTGCCCTTTGCCTTTTATTATTAAGCTGTTCTGCCCATTTTACAAATTAACGCAAACTCTTCGTCTGTTACACGCTGAACAGAAAGGCGGCTGAGCCTTATCAATTCCATGTTCTGCAATTCAGGAATTTCCTTCAGTGTACTGAGGGGCACCTCCGTACGAAACTCTTCAACCAATTCCATATCAACGGCAACCCAAGCGGGTAAATCGGTTGTCGGGTCTTGATAATGCTCCCGAGCGACACGCGCCAATGCAATACAAGCAGGCTTTTTTACACTTCTATAGAAAATACAGATATCATCTAATTGCATGGCTTTGAGGTTATTACGTGCTGTGTAATTGCGGACACCATACCAAACAGTTACTTTTTCAGTACGAAAATCTTCAAGAGAAAACGATTCGGGTTCAGATTTAATAAGCCAATAAGCCATAATTTATATTTAGTATTGTTAAGATTCGAAGATTACAGATGTTACAACCCAAGACAATCGGAGAGTATGTCACTCTCCAAAAATTTCTTTAAGTTTATTTTCTAATGCCTCGCCACGGAGGTTGTGGTTAGTAATTATACCATTTCTATCAACTAAAACGGTGCGCGGAATACTGGAAACGCCGTATTTGCCTGCCGCTTCGTTTTGCCAATATTTCAAGTCGCTGACATGATTAGACCAAATCAAACCGTCTTGTTGAATGGCAGCAATCCAGCGTGAACGGTCTTGGTCGAGACTGACACTGAATATCTCAAAGCCCTTGTCACGATATTTTTTGTACGCAGCGACGACGGTGGGATTTTCTTTGCGGCATGGACCGCACCAACTTGCCCAAAAATCAATCAGAACCACTTTGCCTTTCAAATCGCTCAATTTACGTACTAAACCTGCTGTATCGGTTTGAGCAATTTCAGGTGCAGGAATATCGGTCATATTTGTACGCATATAGTTGACAAATTGCTGTACATTCTGCCGAATGGTTGGATCATCTTGCGGATAATAAGTCAAATAGCGATCGCCAAAATCGGCGATGAGTGGGTGTTGTTTCTCTAATAATGCACCGACGATACCCGTTAAACAATATTTATAAGCTTCCGATTTAGGGGGTGAAGCCTTCAAAAGGGTGTCAAAATAGTTTCTTATATCGGCATCTTTTAGCTTCAATTCAGGCATTAAAAGCACTAAAGCATAATTTCTCACAGCGTCAAAAATGGTCGGCATTTCATTCATACCGGCATCATACCAATCAACATACTGAAAGTATTGTGAAGCAAAATAGTCAATTTCACCTTTAAAAGACAGTTTTTTAGAGTCATTTTGAAAACTTGTATAAGTATCGAGCGCTAATGCACGACCTGCAATAGGGTTCGATTTTTTGACAGAATCTAAAAGGGCTAATTTATTTTTATCAATAGCTAACATTTGTTTTTCATTCTCAATGCGTAAAGCTTCATTGCTGTAATCACGGTTATAGTCGGCTAAGACTTTGCCCATTTCAATTTTAGTGTTATTCAATTTTTTCTGAGCGTCCACCATGGCACCATTGACAGGGGATTGCTTAATCACCGTCTGCAAGGGGTCATGGCAAGGTCCTGTTAACAAAACTTCTTTTTCAGTTCCTAATAAAATATATTTTAGTCTAGCCATATCGGTATTCATCCCGAGCGTAAAATACTGAGGGGTCTTAGTACGCGGCACTTGGAAGACAAATTCACCTGAAGCATTTGGTTTGACAGATATTATTTTGTTTTGAGACAAACCCGTAGGGGAATAAATTGTTACGGAGTCAACAATTGAACAATTGTCAAGTTTGCAACGCAATGTTACTGTGTTTTGCTGTGCCAATACTGAGGGGGTTACAAAGAAGAGGTAGAGAATGGCAACAGACCAAGAAGCAATTGTTTTTTTCATATTTAAAAAAATTAAAATTTATTAAAGAATATGTTAAGGATAAATAATCAAAAAGCAAAGAACCGCAAAATGAGCGTCAAAATTATATAAACTCGCCCAAATCCACAATTGTTCTACGAAATTCGATGATTAGAGTTGTCTTTTAGTGTATTTTTGCAATTTACGAATGGCTATTTTATCTTTTAAAAACAATAAAGGAATAAAAAACCATTCGGAATGAATCTAAAAGTGTTATTTAGCGTTTTGAAAAAAATCTTTATTAAAACATTGTTAAACTATTCGTTTTGGTTTTAGAATCAAAGCATTATATTTGTCGGAAATTTTGACGGATAATCATTCGTGAAAATATCAAAAAAGAGTTTTGTGGAGGCGTTCGATTTTTTCATAACGAAGAAATTTTCCTTTTAATTGATTGATAATCAAAATTTTAGAACGCTTTTTTAATTGTAATTTAGTAGCAACTCACATTTTTATTTTTAATCTCAGTACAACTATGAACTTTTTAGAAGAAGTACAAGCCATGCTGGAAGCTGGCAAAACCGACGAAACCCTGACAGTTGTGCGTAAAGCCCTCGAAAAATCACCAGATGATCTCGACGCAAAACGTGCTGCTGCTCATGTTTACTATGCGAAAATGGTATCCGACTTTACAGACGGTGATTCTGATGCTGCCATAAAATGGTATAGTAATTATTACGCTTTGGAATTACCCGAAGACGATCCTCTTCACGAGCAATTCAAAGAATATCAACGTAAGATCCACCCAGAGTTTCCGCGTATGCAGGAAGCCAACAAGCTCAGTAAATCGGGCAAAAACCTCGAAGCTTTGGCTATCTATGAAGAGGTTTTGACGACGATTAAGGACTTGAAAGTGGCTTATGTCAATGTTGGCTGGTGTTTGTATCGCCTGCTAGCAGAATTGGCTCCGAAGCCTGATCCAGATATTGATTTAGTCAATAAATGCTTTAACCTATACAAAAGCTTTGAAATCCTGGGTCCAAGCAATTTGCACGCTCAAATGTTGCGTATTGCTTTGTATTTCAAAGACGTTGAAGGCGTTGATTTATTAGATTTTCTACACGGATGGAATTTCGATAATTTCCGAGACGAAGACTATGAGCCGTTTGAAACGAATCAACAACAAAAAATTCCGAGCCTTTGCGAACGTGCTTATCTTTCGTACAGCCGTGTTTTGTTGAATTCAATGCGGAGCAAAGATGCTGAAACCGTTACAAAAGCAAAGGCGTACTCCCAAGAGTTTTTGCCACTTTTAGAAGCTGTTTTAGAAAGATTGCCAAGAAATGTATGGTTGCCTTATGCCAGAACCTTGCTTATGTCGCAACTCGGCAAAACGCAACGTGTTCAGATGGAGCTTATTCACATATTGAAATTTCAGAATAATGCGTTTTGGGCTTGGGCGTCGTTGGCAGAAAGCCTCATGATGGAAGGCAAAGAGCAAGATGCCCTTTCTTGTTTCTGTAAAGCTTTCCTATTGCCAGCTCAAGGAGAATTGGCGGCTCATGTACGTGAATCATTTGTGACGCTTTTAGTCAAAATGAATTATCTTTCTGAAGCGAAATATGAAATCAACCAAATCATACTGACGCGGAAGAAGAAGAAAGTCAAATTGTCACCTATTGTTCAAGAATATCGTGATTCTGATTGGTTTCTTCATGCCCGAATGCCGCAACACAATAAGATACTTTATGGTCGTAATGCGGGTCGTGCTGACCAAATGCTTTATGCTGACTTACCTGAGCAAATCGCAATTGTCACGCATGTTGACCCAGAACGCGCTGTCTTCTTCTATGCTGTTGATAAGAAAATTGGCGGTAAAGCCAATTTGAAAGGTGCTATGATGAAAGTAAAAGTAGGCGATATTTTGGCTCTGAAACTCAAAGAAGAGATGAAAGAAGGTGTCAAAATTACAAAAGTCGTCGGCTCTCGTTACGAAAAGGATAAAGTGCCTAAGGATATTTGCCAAGTCATTCAAGAGACCATTCAAATTCCTTATGGTCGTGATTTTGGTTTTATGAAACCAAGTAATATTTATGTTGGACCAGATTTGGTTAAGCGTCACCGCCTATATGATGGACAACAACTCCGTGCTTTATCGCTTTTATCTTACAATAAAGCAAAAGCAGAATGGGGTTGGAAAGTAATCGCCATCCTTGGGGAAGACTGATAAACGTACAATTGTAAAACCTTGTTTTTCAACTCTTTATAAACCCATTGCAAAAACAAACCCGATATTTCGCAAGAAGTATCGGGTTTTGTTTTTTTATCAAGTATTTATTTTGAAATTTTGAAGCCAATTTACTACTCGATAACTAAGCTTTTATCAACATAAAAAAATTGTCCTTTTTTTTGTACCGTTGCCGTAACCGTAAATTTATCACCTCTCTTTAGCTTTTTGACGATTTGTTGCATCTCCTTTGTAATACTACCCCTACTTTTAGCATCTGAATATCTACCACGACGTTCCCGTTCAAACAGTAATTCGTTGATTTCCAAAGTATTACCCGTTTCATCCCGTATGGTTATGGGTATCAATAAATGGTTTAAAAGCGATTTACGATCAGTCTTTGCACCTTTTATTCGCCCCCAAGTCAATTGAAAACCATTGGAAAGTTCAGATTCATCCTTTCGCATGAATCTAATGGGTAACGTCATTTGCACTTTTGTTGGATTACCATTCAATCGCGCAGGTTCCCAGTCGGGCATGGCTTTGATAACGAGCAAAGCTGCTTCATTTTGCTCATTGGACAACCCCCTCAGTATAGACGGTACTATAACCTTTCCACGCTCATCAACCCAAAAATTGATATAAACAGAACCTGTTTCTTCCGATTTTTGAGGAATTTCAAGATTTTTTGAAATAAAAGAGACCAATGCTTGATTAGAACAATTCCGTTTCTCAACCGAGCCCTCGGGTGATGATTTGCACCCTTTGAAATACGGCATTTGGTCAACTTGAATAGCTGGTTCTGCCGTTTCGCCGCGTGTATTAGGCATGGACAGACTATCTGGTTGTCCTTGAAGTGGAATATATAAAAACAGAGAAAATGCTAGAATGAGTGGCTTTCTCAACATTGTGTACAGAGTTTTAATAAAAATCAGAACGGAAATAGGTTTTCAAGCTACATACAAAAATATTGCCGATTGAAAAATAGTCAACCCAAATACGATCCGGATTGACTATTTTTAACTTTTCAGAACAAATTAAAGTAATTCTATCTTATTTTTCTTTCATAAACTGTTCATACGTCTTAATACTGAGGGGTTGCTTCCCTGATTGTATCAAGGTCTCGTTTAGTTTTTTCATGGTCGAAACATAACCCTCAAACTTAGTTTTGACTTTACCACTCACTTCGCCTTCAAAATATTTCAATTTTTCAAGGCTGCCTTCTGAGGGTTTTCCAGGATAGCTAACTATTTTATAGTAAGCCTTTGACAATTCTTCGCGGAGGTTTTCTTCTGATGCGACATAAAAATCGCCGTCGAGTGTTGTCAAAGTGGCATTGTATTTTTTCAAGTTCGTCGCAAAATCTTCAAGCTGTTTGCCAAGTTTTTTATCTGAAACCTCTTTTGCCAATTTTTCGGCTTGCTCGTACATCGTTTTATTTTGATAAAAATAATAGCCCAATTCGTTCAAAAGGTTGTATGAACGAATCGTTGCATCATACCTTGCTTTACGGTCAATGGGCGAGAACGGACAATCATCTGAAAATTTTATATCAAATGAGCCAGGATATTCCTCTTTCCCTTTCACAATTTTAAAAGAATATTTACCTTCAGGAAGACTTGGAGGGAAAGCACCTCGACCCAAAGCCTCTTGATTCGTCGTCGGTGCTTGTTTTGGAAAAGGCAATAAGGGCGTAATTTCAACCACATTGATACCCGCCGACTTGCCACCCGGTGCGCTTTGAACGAGTTTACCTGTCGCGTCATAAATATCTATTCGCAAGTCGCCAAAGGTGTGTCGTTTTTTCTGATAATAAACGATTTGAATATTTGATTCAGGGTTTTCTCCGTTGAAATGACCTGCGCCATCGAAACCCATTGACGTCGCATTTCTGAATTTGTAAATTTTAGGCTTTGTCTCAAATACATGAAAGTCTTTATCTATAATCTCTTTAGACAAAAGGCGTAACGGACTCAAATCATCTAAAATAAAAATGCCCCGACCATGTGTTGCAATGATTAAATCGTTCTCTTTTGGATGAATGACCATTTTCATTACCGCCGTTTTAGGGATATTGTTTTTGAAAATCTTAAAACTTTTACCGCCATCAAGCGATATATATAGCCCCATTTCAGTGCCTAAAAACAACAATTCTCGGTTTTTCAAATCCTCTATAAGACAATGAGCATACGAATCGACCCCCTCAGTATTTAAGACAATCCAAGAGTTTCCAGCATCTGAAGTCTTTAAAACGTAAGGTTTGAAGTCACCTGAACGATGTCCGTCAACGGTTACATAACACGTATTTTTGTCATAATGACTGGGTTCAATATTACTTACCCAAAGCCCAGAAGGAACCTTGAGGTTTTTCGTCAGATTACTCCATTTTTTACCGCCATCTAAAGTTACTTGCAGATTGCCATCATCTGTACCACACCAAATTTGATTGACATCAAGGGGTGATTCGGCTATTTGTACAATCGTCGTATTTGTTTCTGCACCTGACCAATCGGGGCTTAAACCGCCTGATTTTTTCACTTGCCGTTTAGGATCATTTGTTGTCAAATCAGGCGATAGTTTTTTCCAAGTATCGCCCATATCGTCGCTACTGAATAGGTATTGGCAACCTAAATACATTCGATTCGGATTGTTTGGACTTACTAAAATAGGGGAATTCCAATTCCAACGATAATCTGTTTCACCTGCTTTGGCAACGGGTTTTATTTCTTTCAAAGTACCGTCTGCTTTGTTATGCCGCACTAAATCGCCGCCTTGTGACTCCGAAAATACAATGTTTTTGTTCTTTGGATGCCTAAAAACGTAAAAACCATCTCCATAACTCGACATCATCCAGTCTTGATTTTTGACCCCGCCGCCGTTTTCATTGGGTGCATACCAAGAGCCATTATCTTGCAAACCGCCGTAAACGTTGTAAGGGTCTTCATCATCAATCGAAACATGATAAAATTGAGCAAGCGGTAAATCCTCACAATGTTTCCACAAATAACCACCGTCTTGTGAAATATAAGCACCACCATCGCAACCCAAAATGATGCGTTTGCTGTTTTTAGGATCTATCCAAAAACAGTGCATATCGGCATGAACGCCGCTTTGGATAGAGCGAAAAGTCTGTCCACCGTCTTCGCTGATGATGCCTTGATAACCTGCTTTTATCACTTTTTTATCGTTTTGAGGGTCAACAACGATACGGGCAAAATAGAAAGGTCGCACTGTCACATTGAAATCAGCATTCGTCTTTTTCCAAGTCGCGCCACCATCTTCCGAGCGATAAAAACCTTTTTCAGAAGCGGCTTCAGCTTCAACACAGGCATAAACGACTTTAGAATTGGATGGCGCAATAGCTACACCAATGCGCCCGAGCATAGATGTTGGGAAACCGCCCGTCGTTACTTTTGACCAGTTTTTACCACCATCGGTTGATTTATAAAGCCCCGAACCTTTGCCACCCGAGTTAAAGAAGTCGGGACGGCGGCGATGTTCCCACATAGCGGCATATAATACTGAGGGGTTGTTGATGTCCATCACCAAGTCCGCGCAACCTGTTGTTTCGTCAATATAAAGGATTTTTTCCCAGGTTTTGCCAAAATCTGAAGACTTATAAACGCCGCGTTCTTTTGAATCAGACCACAATGCGCCTTGAACACCGACATAAATTTCGTTTGAATTATTAGGATTAATTTGAATAGCACAAATGCGTTCAGAGTTGGGTAAACCCTTAAACTCCCAAGTTGAGCCGCCATTTTTGCTTACATAAATGCCTGTGCCGACACCCACCGAGTTGCGTACCCAAACCTCGCCCGTACCTACCCAAACGGTATCGGGATGCGCTTGGTCAACAGCAATATCGCCAATCGCTTGCGGAAAATCGTCAAAAATGGGTCTGAAACTGGCACCGCCACTATTCGATTTCCAAACACCGCCATTAGCACCACCGACGTAAAGAACCTCGGGTTTGGTATTCACACCTTCGACATCGGATACACGACCTGACATGACTGCTGGTCCAATCGAACGCGTACGTAAGCCGCCAAAGCTTACTGAAAGGACATCAGCATTGGGTTTAATTTCTGGATTTTGACAAAAAACATTGAGAACCAATGTATTAGCAAGTAAAAAGAGTGTTGTTTTTTTCATAATATTAAATAAACCAATTTGGTTAAAAATCAGGATTCAAAATTTTGATAATAGAAAAAGCGAAAAATGAACACTAAAATTGAATACTTCGAGAACCTATAATATTTAATTCGACGAACATAAGGTTTTTATCGAAATGGGCATTTAAATCTCTTTTTCTTATTGTATAACCAATAAACTTATGGTTCAAGTCCTTTTTAAGATGCCGTTTCACCTAAATGCTATAATATTATCACACTTTTGAGGTTAATGTAAGATATTGTAAGTAATTTGTCGTTACAAATAAGAGGTACCGAATTCTTAGAATTTTGAAATTGTGAACTAAACAAAGACCCCTCAGTATTTTGAACAATAGTAAGCAGCTAATACACGAATGAAGGCGTTTATAAAACAAGTATATCAAGTAATGTAGGTGTTTTATATCCGACTAAATCACACTTTTACTCAACACACCAATTACGAAAAACTTAAGATGGATTTAACACTCCAATGGGAGCATAATGAGCGCGGACTTATCGAAGCTTGTATCGCAAGGGAACGATGGGCACAGCAACGGCTATACGAAGAGTATTACCCGAAGATGATGGGCGTATGTATGCGCTATGCGAACAATGACGATGATGCACTCGATATTTTGCATGAGGCATTCATAAAGATATTCAAGCATATCTCTTCCTATCAACCAGGAACTTCGTTGTCGGCTTGGATTCGGCGCATTATGGTCAATACAGCGATAGATTATTATAGAAAAACAGTTCGCCGACGCACCGAAGACCTTGAAACGGCGTATAACCTAAGTACTTCAGATGCAGACGCAATCAGCCAATGCTCTGAAAAAGATATTTTAAAAGCCGTTAAAAAACTAACACCAGCTTATCGTGCCGTCTTTAATATGTATATCATTGAAGGCTATTCGCATCGAGAAATTGCTGACCAATTGGGGATAACTGAAAGTACATCGCGCTCGAACCTCGTGAAAGCGAGATTAAAACTACAAGCTATATTGACTGGAAATTTTGACTTGGACAAAAAAGGAAATGAAGGATAAGGAACAACATATTATAGATACGACGGTTCGTCAAGCTCTTGAAAACCTTGAAACACCGTATGTCGCTGACCATTGGCAACTGATGGCGGGCAAATTGGATGCACTTGACACCAGCGAAGCTGAATTTGATAATAATTTAGCAGATAAACTGAGGGGTATTGAAGCACCTTATATCGCTGACCATTGGCAATTAATGGCGGATAAATTAGGTGTTCTTGATACCGGCGAAGCTGAATTTGATAATAATTTAGCAGATAAACTGAAGGGGATTGAGGCACCTTATGTGGCAGCGAATTGGGCAGATATGTCGGATCGACTTGATGACTTGGATGATTCAGAGACAAATTTTGATGCTTTATTAAGCCAACGTTTGGAGAATTTACAAGTAAAATATCAACCGAGCCATTGGAATTATATGGCACAACAGATTGAAGATACGTTCTCTTGGCGGGCAAAAGTTGTAAGATATAAAATGGTTGAGGTGGCATTGGTCTTATTGACGCTCTTTACGGTGGGAAATATGCTCGACTTGCCGTTTGACAGCGATTATTCAAAAATTGATAATACAGTTATAAAAACTAAAAAAACGCAAGATAGTGATGTAAAAAAAGCCGTACCAGCGAAGGTTAAGGAGACAAAGTCTTTCAATAACCCAATGGATTGGCGCAATCGCCCAACATCACCTAATAATACAAAGCCTGAACAGAATGGGGTTAACAAACCCGTAGCAGCTACTAATCGTACGCCTTTAGATGGTGCTTCTTATCCAGTTGCTGTTCAATTAAATAATATTCAAAGGAAAGAACCTTTGAATGCTGTTATCAACAACATTGTTGAAGTTATGGAACCTACATTAGTTACATCGCTTAATATCAATACTCAATCAGTGAAAAATACTGAGGGGGGCATTTTTGATAAACTCCCGATGAAAAAAGTTTTGGCTCTTGGTAAAGTAAAAGATGAACAGCCTATTGATAATCAAACTGATGTTGTAGCTACTTCGAGAGTATTACATCCGATGGAAATTTTGAAGCCGAGCCTTTTGAATACCCGTTTTTATGATGAAAATGTGACTTTCCCTATCTTTGTGGAGAAAAAACCAAAGTGGCGGCTCAATATATTTGTCTTACCGATAGCGGATATGGTGTCTTACAATTATGTTAAAAATAGAACAAAAGAGACGGAACATCAAATTGCTTCTAATTTAGGTGCAGGCGTAGCCTTTGCATACAAAAAAAACAATTGGGAGATAGAAACAGGTTTGACTTATTTGGATAAAAAATATTATTTACCTAATGTAGAAATAACAACAGGTAGTGTTCTTCGTGGATTTAAAACAGAAAAGCCATTAAGTGTTCGTTTGAGTATAGTTAGTATCCCCCTCAGTACTAATTACACATTCATGGAAACACTTCGTTGGCGTTTTTATACACGAATTGGTGCGGCTTTGAATACTATAATTAAATCTAAAGAAGAACAGTTTGTTGAATCATCAAATTCTTCTAATGGTGCGGCACCCGCACAAAATAATAATAGTGAATATGAACCCAACGTTTATCCAAAAGGTGTTTTTCGAAAAGATTTCTTCAAAGATGGTAATCGGTATGGTGGTTTCAAAGAGAATGCTTACTTGACAGCTAATGCGGGTCTTGGTGTTGAATACAGGTTGACAAATAAACTCAATATCTATATGCAGCCAACGATGGATTATCATTTTGGCAAAAACGGCATTGGTAGTTTGAATGACCGTATTAATTCCTTTAGTGTTCAAGGTGGGGTTAAGTTGAATATTAAGTAGTGATGTGTTTTGTCAACTATCAAGGAACGCCAAAATAATACCATGCCTTTTTGTCATTCTGAGGAAAAGCGACTTTGTTTTCTACACGTTCCTAATACTAAAATAAAAAAGAGATTATCTGATGAATCAGACAATCTCTTTTTTATTTATTACGTATAAATACGAGTTAATCAATTAGTTATGCTCTGCCCAAATCGCGTAACAAACGGTAATGCGAAGCGACTGCCGAAGTGACACGTGGAAATTCAACATACTGAATACCATACTCAAGGCAAGCCTCACGCACGATGCGGCTGATAGCCGGATAATGCACATGACTTACTTTTGGAAATAAGTGATGCTCAATTTGATAGTTCAAACCACCACAAAACCAAGTAATGATACGATTGCGCGTAGCAAAATTAGCCGTTGTCTGTACTTGATGAATCGCCCATTCATTTTCAATTTTACCATCTTCGGCAGGCAAAGGGAAATGAGTGTGTTCAACAGTATGTGCCAATTGGAAGATAATGCTGATAACGAAACCCGTTACCGTAACGAAAACACCAAAACCAATCAAGGCCGGTACAACACCGACGACAAAAATCGGTAAAATAATGAATAGGAAATAACTAAAAAATTTACTGCCCCAAAAAATGGCATGTTGAATAGGCTTCATGTGATTAATCTCTACCACACCAATATAGCCTCTGAAATACTTCTTGAAGTCTAAGTAAAACATCCAAAAAAAGTACATTATGGCATAAAGAATAACAAAATACATGTGTTGGAAACGATGAAACCAATGGAACTTCTGTGTATCACACATCCGAAGAAATGGTTTGACATCAATATCATCGTCAACACCATCTACATTTGTAAATGAGTGATGAATGACATTGTGTTTGATATTCCACATAAAATCACTACCGCCTAAGACGTTGAGTGAAAAGGCTGCGGCACGATTAAGGGTTTTAGATTTTGAAAAACTACCATGTCCACCGTCATGCATGACATTGAAACCAATGCCTGCCGTTAGCAAACCTAAAATGGCGCAAAGTGGTAGAGCAATCCACCAAACGGGTGTGAAAAAAACTAAAGTCGTGTAAATAGCAATGTGAGAAACAACAAGAAAAATAGCTTTTGAGAACAATCGCCAATTGCCTGTAGGTGCGGCGTTTTTCTCTGTAAAATAGTGATTGACTCGGCGACGCAAATCGTTGTAAAACGTAGGCGTAGTCGTAAATCGCGGTGCTTGCATTTAAATGATAAATTTGAAAAATGAATAAAAATTAGTTTGATAGACTCCCTCTGAACTCAAAGATACGCTAAAATACTGAGGGGATATCTAACCACCAAGAGAATTATGCTTTTTTTAATGCGAATCTATCGCTCAAACACATTTCTACTCTTTGACTAAAACCATTTTCACCTTGTCTGATTTAGCGATTTGTTTGAAGAAAACAGCTAAGTCGTCATTATTTTTAGGTGGATATATCTTGTTATTCAATACTAAGCGTCTCCTAACCAATACTTTGTTTTTATCCAATAGAGATGCTTTGAACTCATAACTGCCAAAAAGTGACGTGATACTGAGGGGGTCTGGCAGGTTCTCAACTTTGAACCCATCAGGTAAATCTATCATAACGGAATCCATTTCCGTAAACCCACGACTGTCGGCTTGAACCTCAAAGCGTCTTGTGGAGTCGGGTTGAAAGGTTTTGTTCCAAACAGAAAGCAGATTGACTGGTACAAACTGCCGTTTACCACTCACTGAACCCAATTGACGAATGTCTAACTGCATTGTTTCTTCAACCGATGGCATACGCGACAAGTGCTTTTGAAAGCTGAGGTTTTGGATTTCAAAGTCATTGATTTTAAGCCATTCATACATTATCTTTTTTCTGAAATCTGCTCCATATTCAGATAGTGCCGCAGCGAGTTCTTGTTTAGTGCCACTGTAAAAACTCGTAGCATTGAGTTTAGCCCCCCCCTCAGTATTCAAGGTTATTTTGATGTTTCGGCTCACAACGTTGGTTTTTTCATCATACACAGGCGTTGTTACCAAATGCCCGCCATCGGGTGCGATGAGTAAAGCTGGTCGGTTATCGGTAAAAGTACCGAGATAGCCACAAGCTGTAGTTTGGCTCGTACATTCCAACCAAACAGTGTCTGTCGCCATCGGAACGCAAGCAATAGCGTGGTTGAAATAGACATTCGGAAAATCAGGATATTGCAATTGGTTGTCTTCACCTGCTTTGATGATAACATATTGACCTTCAACGCCTACGGCATGAAGCATGGCAATCATATAATTTGACAACGCCTTGCAATCCCCATATTTTCGACGGTCAACATCGGTTGCCGCGATGGGTTGCCAGCCGCCGATGCCGAGTTGAATAGAGAAGTAGCGCGTCGTGTTTTGTAGTTTTTGATAAACGCGTTCTATTTTACAATAGTCGTCGGGACAATTGGCAACGAGTATTTTCAATTCATTAATCAAGACAGGTGTCAACTCCGCGCGCCCTTTGCCGAGTTCGCCAATGAACTTGCCCAAATTAAGCCATGAATCCATTTTGCCTGAATAGCCATCAATCGTGAATGCATCGGGTGCTGTCCAAACCTGTGGAAACAGTTTTGTTACTGAGGGGTTAAAAGGTTCGCCAACAAGGGCTTTTAAGTTTTTTATGTCCCATTGATAATTGTTCCCAACGGCTGAAACGCCCGTTGGCAGACTTATTTCTTTGTAACGCAATTGCACATCGGGCGACGAACTGATGGTGAAATGTGCGTTTTCAACGGCTTCGTGCAAACGCTCTTGTGGCGTCCAAACAGGATAATGAAACAAGCCTTTGTGCTTGGTAATGACTTGATATTCAATCGTATAAGGAAAATTTAGGCGAGGAAAAACGATGCGTTTACCTCGGTTATCGTCAATGCCATCGTCGTAAGGTTTGAAGTCTTCTATGTCCTTTTTTTTCATTTTACGAATCAACTTACCCGTAGCGTCATACACAGAGGCTTCAATGTCGTCAATGACTGTAAATTTATCATACCAAAAAACAGGTTCGCTGTACCTCGCAGCTTTTTCATCGAGCAAAGTGACGACTTTATGCTCTGTTTCAGTCGCTTCTCCTTTATTTTTAATGTCGAAAAGGATGTCGTATTGTCTGACGATGGCGTGCGCATTTTCTTTTAGTTCAGCTGGGATTTTATGCGCCGCGTAAGGGTTGATGTCTGCGATTTGCGCTTGTGTTTTAAAGATTAACAACAAGGATAAGAGGGTTAATAAACCTTTTTTCATCATGGGTCGCGTTTTAATGTCGTGATTTTTAAATTGTTATTAGTTTTGTTGTGGGCAAAAAACCAAATATCCAAAACGGCAGTCTATACTGAATGTTGCTAAAACAGGCCTCGTCTTTTCAATATTAACTTTTTACTGAGGGGGGGCAAAAATCTGTTAAAGAGATTGCAAACCTACATCTTATTAACTTTATTCAAATAATAAAAAACAAAAGCCTTCTTGTTGCGTATCCTAAAACCGAACATAGAAAGCGGCTCTTCAAGGGATTTACATACGTTGCGACATTAAAAATTGGGCATTAGCTTTGTAAACCAGCTATTTACGATTAGTTTTGTGCCGCTTTTTTGAAAGTATATAGAAATTTATATTTGTATCACTAATTTTATTGAAAAACTAACTCAAAGTAAAACATGGAGAATTTGATTTACATCTTACCTTTCTTTGGTCTCGTCGGTTTGGCTTACATGGCTTACCTCTGGGGCTGGGTCAGTAAACAAGATGCTGGGAATGAGAAAATGCAAGAGATTGCTTCAGCAATCGCAGATGGTGCTTTGGCTTTTTTGAACGCAGAGTATCGCGTGTTAAGCGTTTTCGTCGTTGTGGCGGGCGCACTTTTGGGCATTCAATCGCAATTGGTTGAAAATTCAAGTTTATTGATTGTCGCGGCTTTCGTGATGGGCGCGGTGTTTTCTGCGATTGCAGGAAACCTTGGTATGCGTATCGCAACAAAAGCCAATGTTCGCACGACACAAGCGGCACGTACGAGTTTGTCAAAAGCCTTGAATGTGTCTTTCCGTGGTGGTACGGTGATGGGTTTGGGCGTGGCAGGTTTGGCAGTCTTTGGCTTGTCGTTCTTGTTTTTGGCTTTCACATATCAGTTTATGAATTCAGGCGCAGGTACTGAGGGGTTCGTCCATGAGATGGAAAGAACGCTTGAAGTCCTCGCTGGTTTCTCTCTGGGTGCTGAGTCTATCGCTTTGTTTGCACGTGTTGGCGGCGGTATTTATACCAAAGCGGCGGACGTAGGTGCTGACCTCGTAGGTAAAGTAGAAGCTGGTATTCCTGAGGACGACCCGCGTAACCCTGCAACCATTGCCGACAACGTTGGTGACAACGTAGGTGACGTAGCGGGTATGGGTGCTGACTTGTTCGGTTCTTATGTTGCAACGGTTTTAGCGTCCATGGTTTTAGGTAACTATTTAATTAAAGACAATTTGGACAATCCCGAAATGACCAATATGTTTGGTGGCATGGGTCCGATATTGTTACCAATATTGATTGCTGGTTTGGGCATTATCTTCTCCATCATCGGTACTTTCTTTGTCAATATCACGGAGAAAAATGCGAACCTTGATGCTGTTCAAGGTGCGCTTAACAAGGGTAACTGGGTTGCCATCATACTGACGGGTCTTGCTTGTTATCCATTATTGACGATGATGTTGCCACCGACAATGAATATGAAATTCTTTGACGAAGGCGTTAAAGTCATTACAACTATAGACCTTTTCTTAGCGATTTTGGTCGGTTTGACAGTTGGTACTTTGATTTCCATGATTACGGAATACTATACAGGCATGGGTAAAAAGCCAGTGAATGACATCATTCAACGTTCTGGTACAGGTGCGGCAACAAACATCATCGCTGGCTTAGGTGTCGGTATGATGTCAACTGCTTATCCGATTATCCTGTTTTCAGCTGCGATTTGGTCGGCTTATACATTGGCAGGTTTCTACGGTGTTGCGATTGCCGCTTCTGCGATGATGGCGACAACGGCTATGCAATTAGCGATTGATGCTTTCGGTCCGATTGCGGACAACGCAGGTGGTATCGCTGAAATGTCTGAATTGCCTAAGGAAGTTCGTGAGCGTACAGATATTTTGGACACAGTCGGCAACACAACCGCAGCAATTGGTAAAGGTTTTGCGATTGCATCAGCCGCTTTGACAGCCTTAGCGTTGTTCGCAGCTTATGTGAAGTTCACAGGCATCAACGGTATCAATATCTTCAAAGCAGACGTTTTGGCGGCTCTTTTCTTGGGTGGTATGATTCCAGTTGTGTTCTCTGCTTTTGCGATGAATGCGGTCGGTCGTGCAGCTATGGATATGGTGAACGAAGTCCGTCGTCAGTTCCGCGAAATTCCTGGTATTTTGGAAGGTACAGGCAAGCCTGAATACGCCAAATGTGTGGACATCTCAACAAAAGCAGCACTTCGTGAAATGATGATGCCAGGTGCGATTACGATTATCACACCGCTTCTCGTTGGTTTCGCAATGGGACCTGAAGCATTGGGTGGTTATATGGCAGGTGTAACGGTTTCGGGCGTTATGTGGGCTATTTTCCAATCAAATGCAGGTGGTGCTTGGGATAATGCGAAAAAAGCATTTGAAAAAGGTGTTGAAATTGACGGTCAAATGTACTATAAAGGTTCTGAACCACACAAAGCTGCCGTAACAGGTGACACTGTGGGCGACCCATTCAAAGATACATCAGGTCCTTCAATGAATATTTTGATTAAACTTACTTGTTTGATTGGTTTGGCGATTGCCCCTATCTTAGGTCAGAAGTTCAAAAAAGAACCTGCAACAGGTATTGGCGAACAACGTATCGAACAAAAAGTAATACAGCAACCTAAGCAAGAAGCGACGACTTATCATATTGAGAAGAAGTAAGTTTCTGGCTTAAAAAGCTAAATATACTGAGGGGGGTATTTCGATGATGTCGAAATGCCCCCCTTCTTGTTTTTGGCTGGCAAAAGTGTTTAAAACCCAATGAACCATAAAAATCAGATAGGCTTTCAAAAACTTAACATTGACTTAATATTCAATTCCTCGTTAGCTCATAAATGCAATGGACATTTGCACAAAATTTTAAAAACACTGCTCATAAATACTTAATTTATCTCTTTT
>JAYSQG010000436.1:0-5551 GCA_043721685.1 Saprospiraceae bacterium
CGTTCCGTATCTGATTGAGCCGTTTCTGTAATTTCCCAACCTTTTATCAAACGCAAGGCATTCCATAGTTTATTACAGAAATTACGCCCTTGTTCCAACAGCTTTTCATCAAACAGCAAATCGCCACCCGCAGGACTTGATGCCAACATACCGAAACGCACACCGTCCGCCCCAAAGTCCTCAATCAATTTCAAAGCATCGGGCGAATTGCCCAACGACTTCGACATTTTACGGCGTTGTTTATCGCGCACCATACCCGTAAAGTAAACTGCTTTGAACGGACGCTCTTGCTTCCATTCAAAACCAGCCATCGCCATACGAGCGACCCAAAGGAAAATAATATCCCAACCCGTCACCAAAACGCTTGTTGGATAGTAATAATTAAACTCTTCTGAATTTTTGAAACCATTCAACGTCGAAATAGGCCACAACCACGATGAAGCCCACGTATCCAAAACGTCTTCATCTTGTTTGAGGTCTGAAATACTGAGGGGGGTGTTTGGAAAATGTTTTTGCGCCAAAGCCAAAGCTGCGTCCGCCGTTATAGCGACAAAAGTTTCACCACCATAATAGTAAGCAGGAATCCGATGCCCCCACCACAATTGACGTGAAATACACCAATCCCGAATTTCGACCATCCAACTGCGATAGATATTTTTGAATGATTTTGGATAAAAATCAATGTCATTGGTCTCAACCGCTGCCAAAGCAGGAGCAGCCAAAGCCTTCATATCCACATACCATTGCAACGACATACGCGGCTCAACAACGGTATTTGTTCTTTCAGAACGTCCAATATTGGTCTTATAATCCTTGATTTCTATCAAATTGCCCGCATCTGCTAACAGCTTTTTCATGTGGCGACGTGCATCGAAACGGTCAACGCCAACAAGCGAAGCAATGCCACATTTCTCATTCAATGTACCGTCTTCATTCAGCAAATCAATAACTTCTAAACCGTGTTTTTTGCCCAATTCATAGTCATTTGGATCGTGTGCAGGCGTGACTTTCAACGCACCTGTTCCAAAATCAATATCCACATAATCATCAAAAATGATAGGAATCGCTCTGTTCACAATGGGAACAATGACTTTTTTACCCGCCAAGTGTGCATAACGTGGGTCTTTAGGATGAACCGCCACAGCTGTATCCGCCATAATCGTTTCAGGTCTTTGCGTCGCAATAACCACCCCCTCAGTATCTGACCCCTCCAAGAAGTATTTTACATGAAACAAAGCCGCTTGCTCCTCGCCATGAATCACTTCTTCATTCGACAAAACGGTTTTGGCTTCACAATCCCAGTTGACCATGCGGTAATCACGGTACAGCTTACCTTTATTATACAAGTCCACAAAAGTGCGGATAACGTCTTCAGAATAGCCTTTATCCATCGTAAAAGCCGTGCGTTCCCAATCGCAAGACGAACCGAGTTTACGCAACTGCTGCAAAATGATACCGCCGTACTTCTCCTTCCACTCCCACGCATACGCCATAAATTCGTCACGGGACAAATCCGATTTTTTGATGCCGCGCTCACGCAACATTCTCACGACTTTTGCTTCGGTTGCAATAGATGCATGGTCAGTACCAGGAATCCAAATCGCATTTTTACCTTCCAAACGCGCTTTACGCGTCAAAGCATCTTGAATCGTATTGTTGAGCATGTGTCCCATGTGCAACACACCCGTCACATTGGGCGGCGGAATGACAATACTAAACGGTTCACGGTCATCGGGTTCGTTGTGAAAATAGCCGCTTTTTTCCCAATGGGCGTACCATTTGTCTTCGATGTCGGCGGGAGTGTATTTTGTTGTTAGTTCAGACATAACACATTGAATATTTAAAAATTTCGCAAAAATAGAAAAAAACAAGGAAAGCAGCACCCCCTCAGTATAAAAAGCAAAACGGCAACCTCCGCGTGAAAGTTGCCGTTTTTTTTAAACTATAAAAAAATGATTTTCCTGAAATGAAAGTTATGAAATCTTGTCGCTTATCACTTTTCATTTTTCACTTTTACGCTATCGGTTGCATTTTTACAGCGTAGTAATTAATCTGACCTCTCTTGATTTTCACTTTGTCCACGACAAGTGTTTCGTAACCTTCTTTTGTAAATATCAGTTGGGCTTCTTTATGGTTTTTGATTTCCAAAGCAGGATTGCCTTCGCCATTGATAAAAGTCTTAAAACCGATGGTTGGGCATTCGACATTAAAATTCGTCAGCAATGCTTTTGTAAAAATATCTTTTGGCAAAAATTTTGCTTTTGTTGTCTTTGTCAGTGGCGCATCCATGACGCTGGCTTTTTCAAAAGTATCGTAAAAAGTGGGATTTGACTTCTTGAAATTGGGCAAAGTCAGCAGCATCAATTCCAAAAGGCTGTCAGCTTCGTCGAACAATTTGTTCAATTGTTTAATCAGCGACAATTTTTCCTTTTTGACGGTTTGCGGTTCAGGCTTTTTGTTCTTAAAGTGGGCGATGGTCGCTTCTAAATCGTCTAAATGAGCTGTTTCCATACCGCGTGCATTCAAAGCCACTAAATGCTCACGGGCACTGTCGGCAAGGCGTTGGCAACGTTGCAAGATGTCTTCTTCTTTGCCTGCACCCAAACCCGATTTTTTGAAGTCGCCAATGGATTTAAGATTTTCATCTTTATTTTTAAGCCCTACGGCTTTAATATTTTTAGCTACATCTAAAGCAGCTGCCACCATGGCATCTTTAACATTATTTTTTGTTTTCGCTACATGCTTGCGGTCATGGCTTATCAAACCGTCCACACGGCGAATTTCTGGAATCAAAGCCACAAACTCATCCGCTTCCGCCTGAAATGTCGGGTTGGTGGCAATATCCGTTGTATATGTTTGATACACTTTCTCAACGGCTTGATACATTTTAAATTTGGCACTTTGTTTATTGTCCATCGTTAAAAGGTTTTAGGTGAAGAATATTTTTATAAATAATAAAAATTTATATTCAAAAAATATGCCAAGTTTGTTTGGTATTTGGTTTTATGTTCCTTAAGAGCGACTTTTTTTTAAATATTTTTTTGGTAAAAGAAAAATGGATTAGGCGGTTGGGTTGCTTAATCCATTTTTGATTTGATACTTACAGATTTGAGATAACACCTTCAATAAACAACACAATCTGATTTTTATCTTTCAGTTTGGGCATTGCTCGACCTTTACCATAGCGAAATGCAGATTCGATAGTTTTTCCATCCGATAATCCATAATAAAATCCTGCGCTAAAATCAATACTGGCATTGTCGTCAATACTGTTATGTACGCCTACGACATATTTAACTCTTTTTGACAATACCTCAGCTTGATTTGTGGAGTAACAAGCATTCAAAACAAGCACCTCAATCG
This sequence comes from Saprospiraceae bacterium, assembly GCA_043721685.1. GTDB lineage: Bacteria > Bacteroidota > Bacteroidia > Chitinophagales > Saprospiraceae > JAAFJT01. The sequence goes on from JAYSQG010000436.1 coordinate 3,364, forward strand.
GAATTTTATCGTCTTCAATGAACGTTTGAAAATTGTAATCAAGCGTTGCATCATTGATTAACATGGCACCGCCGTACCCGCTTTTATGAAAAATGAGACCGATGTTTTCTTTCCAATCAGGACGACCGATGCCACGACCGAATGCTTCTAATTCTCCATTCGCATCACTGCCATGTCCTGCAAAATGCAGAATATTTGGGCGAAATGTATTTGTTTTTTCTTGAAAACCTTCTAAATCTGTACAGAACTCTGATTTTAAAACCAAACGTTCTTTTGCACCCTTATCTTCCAATTGTTTGGCAATTCCAGCATATTCTTCTTTCAAGTTTAATTTACCTGTGTCAAAAGGATTTGCGCCGAGAAATAAGATTTTTTTTGCCGTAGGCTTAGCTACTGCTTTTTTCTTTGTTACTTTCTTTGGAACAGTTTCCTCCGTGCCTTCCTCAACCTTGTCGTTGGTTTTGTCTATACCGTTCAAAAGGTTCAAAAGCCGATGATTCAACTTCGCTTTTTCTCGTGCAACATCTGAAAAAGACAGCAAACCTAAAGTCTCTTGCCTATCAAGCGTTACCAATTCACCTTTTAGAAGGTTAATATCGTCTTTGAGTTGCTTTTGACTGTTCTCATGCGCCCATATTGCAATGGCATCCATGGCTTCTTTGGTTTTGGCTTTGCCAATAAAGAAGTGTACTTTTTCTTTGAGTTTTTTTGCTGTCATTGATTCTTTCGTTTTAATTTTTTGAGTAAGTGAATCGTCCTTAGTGAATCCTACTTCTTTTTCAAAAGTATATGTTTGTGGATTATCTTTGTATTTGCGAAATTCTTTATAGCCTATTTCTACAAAATATTTCTGAAACAACGTTGTTTCTCCGCTAAACATTTCAAATAGTGAACGTTCAATGCCTAACAAAGCGAAATAAACTGATATGTAGTTAGCAAATGCTTTAGTCGGTATTTCATTAAAAAAACCTATTTCGAATGTGTCAACATCGTAAAAATAGAATTTAGAGTCAACCCATTCTAACCCGTTTCCGATGTCTTTTAATTCTTTATTAGAACCTGAATATACGTCTTTTGCTGTTTCATGTAAATCGCCGTATGAAACTTCAACTAATTTCGTTTCATCATACCTTTCAATAGCTTCAAAATAATTGTGAATATTCTCAATTATTTGACCATATTTACTCCAAAATTCATGATAGTCTGTTCTACCAAACTCATCTATAAATCGAGTTACATAAACTCTAAAAGCCGCTTTTGCCATTCTTTTAGCATCTCTACTATCGTTTGCTAAAATTCTATTTTCCATTTTGTCAATGCTAAAATGATTTTGATAGGCGTATGTAAATAATATTAATTTTCTTTATTTTGCATAAAATGTAAAAATTCCAATAAGAATTAGAGGGATAATTAATAATCCATAAAAAATATAAAACTTATCGTTGGAATGAATTTTCCAGCGAAAAAAGTAAAATGGACTCGAATCAGCAATTGATTTAGTAAGTTTTAACTCAGGTACAAATTTAGACCATCTATTTTCGATAGATAATCCCTGTTTTACAGCACCCAACAATAGTTTGTGATACCACAATTTGTCCATAAAAAAGAAAGCTAAAATTATAATAATTCCGATTACTGATAAAATAGTTGAGTATGGAATTTGATAATTCCAAAATGACATTAGTAATTTGTTATTTTGTAAATATCCTATACCACCAATAATGAAAGTAAATGCAGTTAGAGCCATATTTCTTATTCGAAGGGCTAAATCATTGAAATGTTGCTGAACATCAATAGTTTTCTGCCAAATAGGCAATATTTGAGAAATGTTTTTAGGATTAATTTTGTAATCAAACTGAAAAAATGTAAAATATTTTAACAACTCATCAAAAGAGTTATCTAAAGTATAGTTAGCCATAGGTTGTAAAGTATGCTTTTCTTTAAACACTTTCTCACGTTCAACATCTTCATCTGTCCAATGAGTAACATCCCGAAGTAATTGATATTGAGTAGTATCAATCAAATGACCATATTTTGCATAAACACTATCAATGGAAGCTTCGTATGCCATGAAAATGTCCTTATCAAGCTTATCTCCTATATAAATGGTATTTTCTTTCTTTGCGTTAAAATCTTTTAAAATTATTGCTAAAAAGCCAGCAACTGAAATTTTAGAAATAATTTTAAA
>JAYSQG010000437.1:0-9049 GCA_043721685.1 Saprospiraceae bacterium
TAATGTATTGGTCGCTGTTGTTGTTAATGATGTTGCTTGGTTCAATGCACCCCCTAAACGAATTGTATTATTGGTTTTACTGATACCGTTCTCAACTGCGAGACCTGCTGCAACAACAGCTGTTACATCGCGAGATTTAACAACACCTGTAGAAGTTACTGTCATAATTGAGTCTGTCGTAGCACCACCTTGCAATCCCACTAATTTCAAAGGGTCAGTACCTGCTTCAACAGTCAATTTGTTGGTTGGTGTAGTTGTACCAATACCCACTTCACCAGTTGCTGCGATCCGCATACGTTCCACGTTGTTTGTGATAATCGGTAAAGCATAGTTACTTTTAGTACCGAGTGAACGTACAGCCGTCGTTAAGTTACCATCCAGTTTCCAGACGTATAGATCTTGGTCTGACAACACATCTGCTAACGTGCGTTTCTTCAAGATACCTGTTGTTGCATTGACCGTCATAATTGAGTCAGTTGATGCACCAGAACGAAGTCCTTGTAATGCCAACGGGTCGTCTGTTCCTGCGTTCGGAACGATATCAACCCTTGTGTTAGCAGTTGGTGCGTTCGTACCAACACCTAAACTTCCATTGCCCGTGATGTTCAAGTTGTTTCCACCTTGGGCTATGTTTGTAACCTGAGTCAAAGTACCGCCTAACTGGACATCCCGCCCGACTTTCGTCAAACCGTTACTCGCTGTCAATGAGTCAGCAGCACAAAGGCTATACCACTGTCCTGCCGAAGCACGATATACATAGGTACAGCTGGCTGTCAAGTCATAGACCATCATACCTTCAGAAGGTGACGAGATAGCGAGACGTTGAACAGTTGACATTCGAGGCAATAAGAAGCCTTTTGTGGTGCTTTCCAACTCCAATAATGCATTTGCATCAATAGTCCCTGGATTATCACCGAGTTTTACCTGAGCTTGAGCCATTTGCACACCAACTACCATGAGTGAAAGGGCTACAAGTAACTGTCTGAGTCTTTTCATTTTGAATTAATTTAAAAATGGTTATTAATAAGAATATTGTAAAAATCGCAATATAGTTTTCAGTATTTGACGCCTAAAAAGTCATCAAATACTGAGGGGGGGGTATATTCAAACTTAATTTTCTGTCCCAAAAAAAATGTCAAAGAGCATATCTTACAAGCCAATTGAATGGCATCCGTTCACGCCAATCAATAACTAAATATGAAGCTAAAAGCGTCAATTCAGACCTATTTACCATCTGAAAAGAGCTTAATCTAATTGTGTTGTTATGTTTTTTGGAAAATATAAATCTGTCTAAAGACATCGGGAGGAGTCTCTTGAAACAAATTTGTTTCCATCGAAATAGGGAGAATTAAAAAGCCTAAGTAAGCGATGAATGATTTATCATTCCCTTATTTAATTTAATCAAGTTTTATCAAAAATATGTTATGATTCGTAAATGTAAATTTTGAAAGTTATGTTTATGAACAAAAGATTATCAATTTTGTGACTACAAAAAACGTGGTGCAATAATGCGTGCTTGGGTATCGATTTTACCAAATTTATAGGACAACAATAATTCAACCGAATGATTAGCATTGTTGGTTTCATTCAAAAGCGACGTGTTAACATCGTAGCTAAAACCAAGCCCATAGTGTTCCCAGTCGAAGCGAGCCGTAATAACCAATGCATCATTCAGCGATGCACCTTCCAGTTTGTTAACCGTCCGCAGCCATGCTCCTAATTGCATCGAAGCGCGATTAGGTTCTCTGAGAATCATTTTGACTGACCCACCCATCATATATTCAGTTGATGCACCTTGTTGCATCATAAGTAAACTTGGTGCTACATTAAAAAACCGTGCCAATTGGAATTCTCCCGCTAAGTGATAAGTCTTTTTAACGTATAAATTTTGAAATAAACTGTTATCAAAAGAAACTTCAGGGCGATTGAGATGCTGCAAAGCAAATCCACCCATAATATGATTGTTATTACCAAAGGTTGAATACCAACCCAAACCCATAGAGGCATCAAATTTCCACTGCCTATTTGACAACACAGTGCCACCAGCACGGGTCGGGTCAAATCCACCATTACCATCATGCTGATTAACCCATTCGCGGTCATCTAAATTTATTGATTTTTTGAATAAGCCTGCTTGACCTCCACCAACCAGATAGTGCCCAACATTGCCTTTACCAGCCATCTTGCGCGCATAAGCAATAGATGCTTTCCCCTCATCGTGTTGTAAGCCGCCCGCTTTGTCGCTCCAAATGCCAACGCCCCAACCAAAAAAGTCTGTGGATCTTAAGTCTTTTCGCTCCTCGTAAGTCAATGCCATAGTCTTAAAAGCATCATCTTTACCAAGTATGGTTCCCCATTGATTCCGATATTGCAAGTTGAGGCGCCTCCTATCTTCCATCATACCGACGGCAGCAGGGCTGAGGTGCATTGTTGAACCTGAGAACTGAGAAAAGTGCATATCCTGCCCCCTCAGTACCCAAGCACCCATGACGAACACAGTGGTGAGTAATAATCTATTCATTTTTAAATGGTTGTTTTATAGTTTATCGTTGAAAGTGAATAGTTTATAGTTGAAAATGGCTGGTGGAACTTAGCCGTCATCAACTATAAACTATTCACAATCACCTATCCACTAAAAAATTATCGAACTAATAATAAATCTCTTGCTATTCTTTGAACTGTGCCGTCAATAAATTCTGCTTCAACGACAACAACAAATGCGCCTGTGTTCAACGGTTTTCCTCTAAATCCACCGTTCCAAGAAACTGATCCATTTGGTTTGAAATCTTTTGCTTCAAACACCAACTCTCCCCAACGGTCGAAGATGCGCATGTAACGTACATTTACGACGTCATTTAGATTGCCCAAAACAGTATAGTCTTCATAGTCAGGTTTGAAAATATTCGGTACGTAAATCGTATATTTCGGCTTATCCGTTGTTAAGAAGACAATATCACTTGAGACTTCGCAACCATTCGCATCAATTGCAGTGACAGAATAAGTATGCGTATCTTTTTCTTGCAATGTTGTATTCGTCGTTTGGCATGTCGGACAACTCATCTGAGATGGCGGTGTCCAGTTATAGTAACTTGGTTTGAACCCATTTTCAGGTCTTGCAGTCAAAATTATCTCTTGCCCCCGTTTTGGACTCACCACATTTGAGACTATTGTGACAGCAATTGGCGGCGGCTCTGTCACAATAACCGTCGAATCTATTCCACAGAAATATGGACTTTGGATTTTCAAGTTGTAGCTGCCCCCAGCCAAACCAGTCATGGCATTGGCAAACGTCGGCTCATTGTTTAACCACACCCGCATCAGGCTCGTGTCAGATAAAATATTAATCCGTCCATTGTTCATCCCATAACACGTTACTGGATCCACCTTCAATTTCATTTCTGGTAATAGTTTCACCAAGAAGGTATCCGTTTGAACATTGCCACAAGAGTCCCAAACCCTTACCCAATACTTACCCGCTTGATTAGCTGTCAAAGTAGACGCCGTTGAACCGTCAGACCACAAATAATTGCGGAATTGGTACCCATTTATTTTGGCATCAATCACAGCAGGATAGTTCGGACAAATTGTTAAAGACCGACTCATAGATAACACGGGTGCATTGGATACACAACGTTGATTTTGAGCTAAATACGCCAGCGCAAAAACCGTAAAACTATCAGGTGTAACAACGCGTGAACGCACTCGACCTGCTGCAAAAGTCCCTGAAGAACCATCATTGCCTAAGTTTACCCATTCAAAACCATTCCAACCGACGACGCCGAGTTTAGGCAAATCGTTATCAGTCAATATATCAATACGGCTTTCCGTATTCCATGTCAGTGTCAATTGTGTCGGCGTCGACCCTTTTATATCCCAATATTCAATATCACTTACCCGTAAAACTGTCAACTCCCTGCTACTAATCGAAAAGGGTGCGCCTGCTGGCAACGTCGCTACTGAGGGGTTACCTTTAAAATACGCTGCGCGAAAAACCGCAGCCGGATTAGGCGTTTGCCCCGTCGAAGCCCTACGCATCAATAAACCATCACCAATCGGAAAACTGAATGAATCCCGACCAACCTTAGAACTATAACCATTAATATGCCGCGCATCCGAAGCATTTGTATATCCTGCATTACTATCAAATATCAAAGATACTGAGGGGTTGTTTCGAGGTGTCTGAATCGAGCCATTTTGTAACGTTAGATTTGACGTAACCGCAACAGGGATATGTAACATCAGCCCTTTGCTATTTGCCAGCGTCAAATTTTGAAAATCAATTGCTCTTGTGCCAAAAATATTCTGTAACTGTTTTCCATAAAAAGAAGCTGTGCCTTTATTGTTAGCAAACATACCAGAATTCGTAAAATCGCCATAAAATGCCATCTGTGAGTTGGGGTGCATTCGGCTATCTCCGTTGTTTTGTGTGTGTTGCTGTGCAAAAGCACTTTGTTGCGTCTTTGTGATTATCACCACCAACATAAGAAGGCGGATAATGTAAAACTTCGTTAATTTGAATCTTGTTGACACGATAGTTTTGTGTCGCATAAACGAAAAATTTTGATGATTGAAAAAGGGGGAGAGTCTCTGAGTTTATTTATAAAACGCACAGGAGGTTTGCATCTTAGATACAAAGGAGTGGGTTTTATTGACGAAAGTCAATGAATGAGAAGCGTAGCTCTTCTCTTTTTTTTAAAATAAATTGTCACAATCTGCCGTTTATCAAAAAAAACGGCTTGAACTCATTGTGTTATAATCGTTTAAGCATCTAATAATTCACATACTCAATCACTACCCTTTAAGGTATAATTTTAAATAACAACATTTTACCGTTAAAATAAAATTTCAAAACCCTTCTAAATCAATGAAAATCAATGACATACTGAGGGAGTAGAATGAGGTTTAGAATTTAACAAAAACAATATTTGTCCTTAATGATTTTTGGTAACAAAATAATTTCTACATTTTAGTTATATGTCTGTGAAGTGTTTTATCCAATCTGTGACAAATTTGCGTCTAAAAAATCATCCGAACCCGTTTCAACCCTACCACCAACCTATCAACATCTTCAAAAGTATTGTAAATTGAAAACGAAGCCCGAACCGTTCCAGGAATATCATAAAAATCCATAATCGGTTGCGTACAATGATGCCCTGCACGAATACAAATGTCATGTTGTCCTAAAATTGTCGCCACATCATGCGGATGACACCCCCTCAGTATAAACGATAAAATCGCTGATTTTTCGGGCGCACGACCAATGATGTCTAAACCATCTATCTTTAAAAGCTCTGTTGTTGCATAATCCAACAATTCATTTATATGCTGATGAATGACGGCACGACCGATATTTTCCACAAAATCAATCGCTGCACCTAAGCCTATAACACCCGCCATATTCGGTGTGCCCGCTTCAAATTTTTGTGGAATCGGCGCAAACAGTGTCCTTTCAAACGTCACATCTCGAATCATGTCACCGCCAAAACGATAAGGTGACATTTCATTCAACAAATGTTCTTTGCCATACAAAACACCTACGCCTGTTGGTCCAAACAACTTATGCCCTGAAAATGCTAAAAAATCTACATCTAATTTTTGAACATCAATCACATGAGAAGCCACACTTTGCGCCGCATCAATAAACACAGGTACACCGCGCCGATGCGCAATTTCAATGATATCTGCAATCGGATTCACCGTCCCCAACGTATTTGAAATATGCGTAATGGCAACTAATTTAGTTTTAGAAGTAATCGCTTTTTCAAAATCTGATGCAGTTAGCACCCCCTCAGTATTGAAAGGGATAACAACCAATTTTCCCTTGTTTTTCAAACAAATCTGCTGCCACGGAATCAAATTTGCATGGTGTTCCATTGCTGAAATCACAATTTCGTCGCCCGCTCCTACCCTATCCATCGCAAAACTCGTAGCGACCAAATTAACAGCATCCGTTGTTCCACTCGTAAAAATGACTTCTTTTACTGAGGGGGCGTTTAGGAACTGCTGAACCTTCGCACGCACCGCTTCAAACGCCCGTGTTGCCGTTGCCGCAAGCGGATAAATGCCTCGATGCACATTCGCATTTTGTTTCAGGTAAAAATCCATTTCTGCATCAATAACAGACTGTGGTTTTTGCGTCGTGGAAGCGGAGTCGAGATAGACGAGGTTTGGATATACCTTAAAGATTGGGAATTGGTTGCGGATGTTTTTCATAGTTGTAAAGGAAAAGTAAATATCACATCTAACCAGTATTCAAGTCAAATTATTGTCAAAAAATATTCTGTAATTTATTTGTTCAAATAAAAATCAAATTCTATATTTGTGTCTGTTAGTTAACACTTAAATAAAAATCATTTTTCAACCAAAATCAAGACGTAAAACAAAAGTAAGGAAAGACCATTTTCCATTTTCCATTTTCCATTTTCCATTTTCCATTTTCCATTTCCCATGGGAGTGGTTAATTGCAGGTTTTAGCATTGTTTGTTCAACAATAAAAAACCCCCAATGCCGTCAGGGTGCACATTGACGACACGGGGTCTGTATTAAACTTAATTAATTCACAAATTTAAACTTTTTTAAGATGAAAAAACAAATTCTTAAAGTAGTATTTACAATGGCATTGTTCTTTGTGGGCGTGACTGCTTGTCAAAAAGATGCTTACATTCAAAATTCAACCTCTAAAAGGGTCAAAGATGAAAAAAAGTATAAAACTTATAGTCCTGAAAAAATTAATGAGGTCAGATTAGCTTTTGCAAAAACGCTATCTTCTGCTATTCGTGAAGAAGCATTACGTAAATATATTCATACACTTATGCAAAAACGATTCATTAACCATGACTACGAAATGGTTTACATTACAGAGAAGAATAAAATCGTTTATGATGGTAAGACATTTGCTCAAATTTTAACGAGTTTTGCAGATTCCGAAACGTTAAACAAATTTGGAAAAGACTTTTTCAGTAGTATTACGGATATTGTTCCTCTCTTGACCATAGCTATGCCTGATGCTGAAAAATGGGATGCATCAACATGGAATATGAATTATGTACCTAATGTCGCAGCAGTTTTAGAGGTGTCATCTCCTAATAAACAAGATTTCACTACTTTTAAAAATGGGTCTGAATTTACTATTGACCTCCGGTCAGGTGAGCCTGACAATCCAACTTTAACAGTCTGGAATGCTGAAACAAGTTATTTAGTGGATTCAAATGGATACACTCCAACAGGCAATGACATTAATAGCGTCATGCCAAGTGGTGACCCAAATGAAACTAATCTGAACGATTGTGAAACGATATATCAAGATGCGATAAACCAATTAAATGCCTACGATGTAACAGGGGATACATACTATCTAATGGCTCATAATACTCTCATTGAATTATACAATGAATGTTTAGGTAATACAGTCGGTACTGGAGGAGGTGCTCAACCTTGCACTGAACCCTGTGAAAGAGATTGCGAGACTTGGGAGGAACATCTGACGGATTTTAAAATAAATGACTGGGGCGTTTATCTAAATATGCGTAGGAATTGGTTTGAAGATTACTTCGTTTTTCATGGATTTGTACTTGGACTCGAAAGAAATTCTTTCGGTACAATTCAAGGTTTTACAAAAAAATTTGTATCAACATCGTATAAAAAAGGTGATTTATTGAATTGTGGAAACCCTTGTCAAGGTAGATACAAAACGCAGAATTACTTCATTAGACCAGATTGGAATTTGGCAGAATTTGGTGATAACTATAAAATTAATTGGTCTGAAGTTGATGATGGTTCTACGACAACAGGTGTATCTTCGCCTCTTTCAGCAAAATTTACAATAGGAACAGGACCAGCAAAAGTAGAAGTATCCGCAGGGTTAAATTTTACTTATCAAAAAACAATAGGTCCCGTTGTAGAATTAGGTGAACAAAATGTCTATTATTGTCACCTAGTAAATAGAGAAAACAATACGGGTTCAATAACTTTCCGTTGTGATTAAAAAACAATATTTTCATTAGACTAACCTTTCTAAGTTTTATACTTAGAGAGGTTAGTTTTTAAATAAATAACATGAAAAGACTCTTTCTCTTCATCCTTTTATTTGGGCAAATAACTGATTCTTTTACCCAAACTAAACTTAATCAAAGCTATAATAGCGAAAAGCAATATAAAAACCAATTCCGCACCAGCCTTGGGATAGGCTATGAAGATGGGCTTGTTTTTTTAAACGAACACCCAATTCCAACCTTTGGACTAAGCTATGAACGCATCATATCTAAACGATTTTCGGTAGCTGCACATATTTTAACTCACTATCGTACATTTCTAAATACCACTAACCTTGACCAATTTCCTTTATTGAGCAAATTCAAAGATTCGAATAGCCCTTTCTTAACTCAAGCAGAAAATGATAAACTCAAAAATTCTGGTATAATACAAATAAGCCCAATAACAACCATAAAATCATTAAGTGTCCCTATTGACATTGGGTTCATTTTCTACCCCCTCATTACAAAACGACATAGATTAGGGCTTAATGCTGCTTTAAGCATGACTTATGACAATCGAAATTACTATACAGACCAATTTACAGGTGTTCTAACACTTAAAGACGGCACACAGAAACAAATAACATTGGAAGTTCCTACTGAATACAGAAATTTCAGCCCTGGTTTTAGTTTCAAATTGCTTTATGACTACTCTTTTAAAGATTATAGTTTGGGTCTTAGAGTAGGAAATTATAATGTTTTTTTAATTGATTTAACAAAAAGAAATGCCCAGCCAGTATGGGAAACTTCTTTATTTTTAGGCTACAAATTTTAAAATTATGAAAAACAGATTTGTTCTATTTGTTGTGTTTTTACTCTCATTACCAACCCTGATATTTGCTCAGAAAAACCTTATACAGTCTGAATTAGGCTACGCACACAGTCTGAAAAACAAAGCCTCTGGCTACACTACTGGCATCGAATATCAAAGAGAAATAAACCCAAGACATTACTTCGGTTTCTCTCTTAACTATGTTTATACACAAAGTAGAGGTATTTTACCTAAGAACCTAAGT
>JAYSQG010000438.1:0-4114 GCA_043721685.1 Saprospiraceae bacterium
TCCTAACGGATTCGTAAAAATTGTTCGTTTATTTTAATCTACAAACGTGCAAATCCTAACGGATTTATAAGGTTCACAGAGATTTCCGAAGTTACCAGAGTAATTACAATAAAACTATTTTAAGGATTGGGCTTTTGACTATACCACCTAAATCCTTCTGATATTTTTATAGCATCGCGGTTGACATCGCCTCCCCACTGAAAATGTTTGATATTATGCCAAGTTTGCTGAATATTAGAAGAACGTAATAGCTCATTTTCTGAAAACCCTGAGTAATGCCCCATGTATCCATATAAAATATTACCATAATCATCGTATTGAGTTAACTTCCCATCATATAGTGACCATTCTCCAATATTTATAGCAGCATAAGACTCTGTTCCATCGTTTGTTATTGCTGATTTAAGATCGTATTTTGCGTCCGTACCAACCAAGTCAGCAAATCCCATTTTTTTTCGACCTGGACCGTTGATAGATTGTAACCATGTAAAATCCTTAAAAGCAGAGGCAGTTAAGCTATTGAACTCTTTTGTCATATCTAATAAATCTTCTAAATAAACCTGCTTACCAGCTTTTGAGCCTTTATCTTTTAAGGGGTGATTATCTCTATAACTTTTTCCTGATATCCCTGCATTGTCTCTTCCTTTAATTGAATATTTTAAAGGAATTGGCTTTTTCTTACCTTTAGCTGATTCATCAACAACATAAACTGGATTTTTACCAGAGTCATCTGTTTTACCATCATTAGAAACCATTTTACCTGATATTAACCCAAAAATTGCTGTGTCTAAACCTATAGGGTCTATCATTTTGATTGGATTATTCATAACATAGTTATATGGTGTCATATCTTCGTGTTTTGAAGAAAGTAAATCTACAACATTCCATCTCGCCACCGCCGCATCATAAAACCGCGCCCCATAATCATTCCACCCCAACCCAAAATCATTATTCCACTCCTTCCCATTATACTGATACTTATTAGCTCCTGCTACACCAAAGCCTGGTCCCTCCATATTCAACCCAAATGGATAATAGCTATTTATCTGTTTAATTTCCGAATTGGCGATAGTCCCGCTATTATCCGCATCGCCAAAAGTCACTCGTGTATTGCCCAAATGGTCGCGCAAAACATATTCATATCCATAAGTCCCGCTGTTGTTCACAATGGGACTTCTAAATCATGTGCTTCGTCGAAGCGGTCTATGACTGTGATTACTATATTCTCTTTCATTTTTTCAATATGGATAATACCCGATTTTATGGGGAATATTATCGCGCAAAGGTGCATAAAATTATAGAATAAAAGACAATTGTTTCAAAACTGCCTCCAACGCCAAATCAAACGTACTACAATTGTTTTTCAAAATCCCACCAAAACATTCCCCACCTAAGAACTTCTTCATATATTTGGCAATAGTAATGAAAACCCATACCTAAAACAAACTCAATGGATACACTTGATTGGGAGGACATCCTCCGCGACATTGCCGACCAACGGGCGGTGCTTTTTATTGGACAAGACTTTTTGCCCCATGCGGATGCGACGATTTACCTCGATTTGCATAAAAAACTGACCACTCCTGCACAGCATGGCATTGACTATTTCTATCCGCAAGATGGTTTTTTCCTGTTTAGCAGCAATCGCTACAAAATTCAGGCACAGAAAAATACGGCTGATTTTTACAAAAGTATTCAGCCCGACCCCGCTTTGATGCAAAAAATTACGGAAATTCCTTTCCGTATGATTATCAATGTCAATCCCGATAAATCGTTGGAAAAGGCTTTTCGAGCGCAGCACATCGAGCCGCAATTTGATTATTTCACTTGGCGACCCAATAAGAAAAGTAAAGAATTGGTCGAACCTACGCCCGATTATCCACTCATTTACAACCTTTTTGGCAGCATTGACCACTACGAATCACTCGTTTTGGATTATGAGGATTTGTTCGACCATTTGAAAAAATTGTTGAATGATGAGAATGTCCCTGAAGTCGTCCGCACCATTTTGAATGAGACAGAAACGTACATTTTTCTCGGTACACGACTCGAAAAATGGTACACACAGCTTTTGTTTCGCTATCTGAATATGAAGGAAAATCATTTTGACGATAAAAACAAAAACTACACAATGAAGCCCAATTTTAAAGACGATGAAACGGAGACCTTTTTCAAAAAGCAGTTTCATGTCAATTATTTTGGCATCACCAATGAGTTTTTCAATGAATTGCACCAACGGTATGCGACTTATGCGGCTGAACAGCATGATGAATTTCCCGATTTGTCGCCTTATGAACGTGTTGAGCGATACATCAGCGACAATCAAACGCAAGTGGCTTTGCAAGTCTTGATGGCAGAACAGCATACATTTGACCGTGACGAACTGAATGATTTGACGATGATAAAGTCCAATTTTGCGGCTTATAAAGAGAAATTGAGAAAAAAATTAGCCTCTGACAGCGACTTGGAAATCATACATCGGCAGATAAAACACGCTATTTTAGAGTTCTCAAAAATGCTCAAAAAATGATGGAGAAAAAATACCGCTATCCGGGCGTTCAGCCTTTTAAAACGAGCGATAAGGACATTTTTTTTGGCAGAAATGAGGATAGAGACAAACTGTATAATCTCATTCAGCTTGAAAAATTGGTCGTTTTGTTCGGCAAATCGGGCTATGGCAAGTCCTCTTTGCTCAATGCGGGGATTATGCCGTTATTGACAGATACCGCGAAGGGGGAAAAATTCCGCTTTACGCCTATTGAAGTGCGTTTGGGCAATTATGCGGTGGGTACTTCCTTGTCGCCTTTGCAGACTTTGAAAGTGAAACTGGATGAAAAAGTGGCGGATACTGAGGGGTGGTCTTTTCTCGATAAAACAACTGAAAAGGAGACACTTTGGGCGCATTTTAAGCGCAAACAAAGCCAATTGACACAGCGTTTTGTCTTGATATTCGACCAATTTGAGGAGTTTTTCTCTTATCCAGCCGAGCAACAAGAGGCGTTTCGGTGGCAATTGGCGGATGTGCTGTTTACAGATATTCCGCAATCGCTTCGGGATAAAGTGGATGAATTGACCGACGACGCATTCAATCGCTTGTCTAACCCCATGAATATCAAAATCGTGTTTTCGATTCGGGCTGACCGCATGAGTTTGATGGATGGCTTGAAAGATGCTTTGCCGACAATATTGCACAAACGCTATGAACTCCGCAGTTTGTCGCCGACACAAGCACAGGAAGCGATTGAAAGCCCTGCCAATATCCTGGATGCGTCCTTTTCAACGCCACCGTTTGAATATACCAAGGACGCCATAACACGGATTTTGAAGGAATTGACTTCTGAACAAACCAAAGGTGTCGAAGCATTTCAACTCCAAATCGTTTGTGAAGAGATTGAAAAAACGGTTGAAAAAGGCGGTATTCCTGACCGTGACAATAACGGACTGCCCGATGTTGATGTCGAAAACCTACCCGATTTTAAAAACCTTTATGAAAACTATTATCGCCGCAAACTGACCGAATTGACCCCCTCAGTACAAACCGCTGCCCAAAGGGTTTTGGAAGACGGTTTGCTTGCCGAAGATGCCGCAACGGGTGAAGGGCGGCGTATGAGTGTGGACAGCCGCGCCTTATTGGGGCAATTTTCAAGTATGGGTTTGACGGAAAAGGTGTTGATTGATTTGGAAAAAACGTACTTGATACGCCGTGAAGTGAATACGGTTGGCGGTTTTAGTTTTGAAATCTCGCACGATACTTTGGTCGCGCCGATTCAGAAAGCAAAAAAGGAACGTAAAGAAATTGAAGAAAAGGAACGGCTGGAACGGGAGCAGATTGAGAAAGAAAAGCAATTGGCAGAAGCCAAACGGCAAGCCGAAATAGAGGAACAAAAACGTAAAGAAGCGGAACATTTGAGACAAGAGGCTGACTTACAACGTCAAGAGGCTGAAAAACAAAAAAAAGAAGCGGAACAGCAACGCCAAATCGCTGTCAAAGAACGCGAGTATGCCGATTTGCAAACACAAAGGGTCAAAAAGCAACAGCATCGATCTAATATCTTCGCAACATTGGCTTTTATTTGTGCGATTGGGGCGATTGGCTTAGCTATTTTTGCTAATA
>JAYSQG010000439.1:0-3808 GCA_043721685.1 Saprospiraceae bacterium
TTTTGAAACCATCATAAATAGTCTAAAAAATCTTGGTTATAGTGTTAATTATTTTCTTTTAAACAGTAGCAGTTTTGGTGTCCCTCAAAACAGAGTTCGTATTTACATTCTTGGCACATTAAACGGAGACATTAAAACGAAATTGCATTCTGACGTTGGTGCTTCTGACTCTCATAAATTTAAAGAACAAAACGAGCAGACCTCACTTTTTTCGGAACCAAAAACAATACGGGTTGTCAAAGATATTCTTGAAAATAAATTTCCAGAAAATTATGAATGCACGAAGGACTTTGTAAATAAATTAAAAAATGTAGTTGGCGAGGATTTATCAAAACTTCACGGCTATAGACTTATTGATTACAGAGGTGGGCAAGCAATTCACTCTTGGGAATTAGGAATAAAAGGAAAGTGTACAAAAGCAGAAATTGAATTTTTAAATCTTCTAATCGGAAACAGAAGAAAGAAAACTTTCGGCACTCATCAAGATGGAAAGTCATTGACAATTGAACAAATAAAAACATTTTATAAGAAGAACGACCTTGACACTATTTTAAACTCATTAGTAAATAAAGGTTACTTGAGTGCTTATGAAGACAAATACAATCCAGTAGCGGGAAATATGTCTTTTGAAGTATTTAAATTTCTTGACCCTGAAAGTATTTCCATTACTCTGACTGCCTCCGACACAAATAGACTTGGAATTGTTCAAAATGGCAGAGCAAGAAAAATGACACCGAGAGAATGTGCAAGACTTCAAGGTTTTCCGGACACTTACAAACTGTTAGACAACGACAACGCTGTTTATAAACAAATGGGTAATGCTGTTTCGGTTCCAGTAATTGAGGCAGTAATTACAGACCTAATTGAAAACAACGACATATTCATTAAGACAAAAGCCATCGCTTCAAAGTCACACACATTGGCAAGTCGCACAATCCCAACGCTTGACCAAAACTTGCCAAAGAGTGTGCCTTCCCTATCGCACTGACAGACGAATGAAAACAACGAGGCATAACAAAGTGTATAAAACATGGCTGGGGTTCAGTGCAAATTCGTAGTTTAGTTTTCAAATTACGTTTGGTCTCGTGGGACAGGACAGCGCTTCGAAAGCCCAGCCACGTTTCATACACAAACGTTACAAGCAAGCCTAAAAGACGACACAACAACGACCAAACGGACGTCTATAAACATAAAATGAAACGTTAATCTTGACAGGTGACCAAAGACATACAGACCATATTCAAACGGGACAGCGAGTAAGCCGACACTCAAGCCGACCCCAAGTTTTTTATTTTTTTCCCCGACCCACATTTTTTAAAAATAATTTTAGCCAGCCGCACAAGTGGCACATTTGGTTTTGCCCCGACACACAAACCTTCGCTTCGCAAAACCAAAAGAGCCACTTTTTGCCAACGCACAAATGACGATTTCGGTTATATTAAAAGTATCTTTACCGACACAAAAACGAATTATAAATTAAAAGGACAAGAACAATAAATGGCAATTAAAAAATCTGAATTATACAGTTCTCTGTGGGCAAGTTGTGACGAGCTAAGAGGCGGAATGGATCCGAGCCAATACAAGGACTACATACTTGTTTTATTGTTTGTAAAATATGTTTCCGACAAATATGCAGATGACCCTGATGCAATTATTTCAATTCCAGAAGGTGGTAGTTTCAAAGATATGCAAGCCTTAAAAGGCAATAAAGACATCGGAAATCAAATCAATATTATTATTGGTGAGTTGGCAAAAGCCAATGACTTAAAAGGTGTGATTGATGTTGCCGATTTTGCTGACGATGATAAATTGGGCAAAGGCAAAGAAATGGTGGACAAACTCACTAACCTCATTGCAATTTTTGAAAACCCTTCACTCGACTTTAGTAAAAATCGTGCAGGTGGCGATGACATCTTAGGCGATGCTTTTGAATACCTTATGAAAAACTTTGCGACCGAAAGCGGAAAAAGCAAAGGACAATTTTATACGCCAAGTGAAGTAAGCCGTGTGATGGCAAAAGTGTTGAACATTCACAACGCAACAAACAAAACAACTTTTTATGACCCGACTTGCGGATCGGGTTCTTTACTTTTAAAAGCATTGGACGAAGCCGATGGCAAAGGCACTATTTACGGACAAGAGAAAGATGTGGCAACCGCTGCTTTGGCTCGTATGAATATGATTTTACACGGACAGGAAGCAATTGAAATTCACCGTGGACAAAGCACACTTTCCGACCCGTTTTTTAAAGATAGCAATGGTTATCTAAAAACATTTGACTTTGTAGTTGCCAATCCGCCTTTCTCTTCCAAGAATTGGGCTACTGGCTTTAATCCGCAAGACGACCTTTTCGGACGATTTGAAAAAGATGAAATTGAAAGTGCAAAAACTGGAAAAGCATCTTACAAAACACCACCCGACAAAAATGGCGATTATGCTTTTCTCTTACACATACTTAAATCATTAAAAAGCACTGGTAAAGGTGCTTGTATTTTGCCTCACGGTGTTTTGTTCAGAGGCAATGCAGAAGCTGAAATCCGCAAAAGTTTAATTGAACGGGGTTATATTAAAGGCATTATTGGGTTACCTGCCAACTTGTTTTATGGCACAGGTATTCCTGCTTGCATTATTGTAATGGACAAAGAAGGTGCAGATGAACGCAAACATATTTTTATGGTAGATGCCAGTAAGGGCTTCATTAAAGACGGAAACAAAAACCGTTTGCGTGAACAAGACATTCACAAGATTGTTGACATTTTTAATAAACAAACAGAACTACCTAAGTTTAGCCGATTGGTTAGTGTGGAAGAAATTAGCGACCCTAAAAATGATTTCAATTTAAATATACCACGTTACATTGATAGCCAAGAAGCCGAGGATATACAAGACATTGAAGCACATTTGCTGGGCGATATTCCCAATGCTGATATTGATGCACTGCAAGAATACTGGAAGGTTTACCCATCGTTACGCAAGCAATTGTTTAAAGACGGGCGAAAAAACTATTCACAATTAACCATTGACCATTCACAATTAAAAAATGAAATTTTTTCGCATCCCGAATTTGTGAGTTTCAGCAAAGAGATGGACGATTTGTTTACCAATTGGAAAACACGAAACACTAAAACATTAAAAGCATTAAAAATTGGCGTAAAACCAAAGCAAACCATTTTCCGCATTTCAGAAGATGTGCTTACCTCATACACTGGCAAAGCCCTGATGGATAAATACGATGTGTATCAGCATTTGATGAATTACTGGAATGACATAATGCAAGATGATTGTTATTTAATAGCTGTTGATGGTTGGAAAGCCGAACTAAGTATAATCAAACAAACCAAATCAGCTACGGTCTGGGATTGCGACCTTGTTCCAAAGGTTTTGGTAATTGACCGATATTTCTTAAAAGAGAAAAAAGCGATTGAAAAACTGGAAGTTGAGAAAGAAGCCATCGCTACACAACTGACCGAACTGGAAGAAGAACACAGCATCGAAGAAGGTTATTTTGCCGATTTGGATAAAGTGAACAAAGCCAATGTGCAAAAACGATTGAAGGAACTATTGGCAACAATACCGAAAACCAAAAAACAAACATTGGCGATAGCAGCCGAACCCGAAGCGGCTTATGGCGAACAAGCAGTTTTAGAATTGTATTTAAAACTATTAGACGACCAAACCGAACTCAGCAAAAAAATAAAAGACGCCATTGCAGACTTGGATATAAAAGTGATTGAACGTTACAAAACACTCACCGAAACCGAAATAAAACAACTGGTGGTGGATGATAAATGGATGGCAAGCATAGAAC
>JAYSQG010000440.1:0-5725 GCA_043721685.1 Saprospiraceae bacterium
ATGATAAACAGAATTTTTGGAAAAATGGTTAAAGGACAAATTATGTGTCATCTATCGGCAAAATGTGGATAATTATAAAATAGGGACGCATATATGGACATTAGAAATGTCCTCAAGTCCCTAATAAATAGGTAAAAGCAAGTATTGAATGGATGAAAAAAGGGGGAGGAGACGATTGAATAGCATAACCATTTGCAAAAATTAGGCTTAGTAATGAGTGAAAAGCTATAATATTTACAAAAAAAAGGATTAGGTTATTTTAAAAAAGGTAACTTTATGGTTGCTGGTGATATTGCCAGTGACATCTATTTTTTCATTTTTTTAAATAAAATAATAATGGAAAAGACGACCAAATGTTGCTTCATCATGATGGCGGCGATAGCTTTTGCCCTTACATCATGTAACCAACCAAACAATCAGAAAGAGTCAACTGCTAAAGCAGTGGACTCTACCGCAATGAAAACAGCTGCTATGCCAAAATCGTCGTACGACAAGGCATTTGATGCTGCAAAAATTGACCCCACACATTACAAAGTCATCCACGATTCGTTAGGTATTAGGATTTTGGAAATTTCCTACAAGCCAGGCGAAACGTCTATTCTTCATGCACATCCCGATTTGGCAATGTATGTCATTGAAGGCGGTATGGTAGAAATGACGGCTAAAGATGGCACGAAGAGCACCAATGAACTAAAAAAAGGTGCCATACTGGTGAATGCGGGAACTGAACACACACCCAAAAATGTCGGTAAGACAACGATGAAGATGATTATGTTCGAAATTGATCGTCCAAGACCAGGAGATGGAAAAATGCCTGCTTTTGACGCTACAATGGATGCAACAAAGATTGAACCTTCCAATTATAAGGTGATGAAAGATACTTTAGGTATCCGTGTTTTGGAAATAACGACCAAAGCTGGTCTATCATCAAAAATGCATGCACATCCTGACTATGCTGTTTATATCATTGATGGTGGCATGATAGAGCATACGTCAAAAGATGGGAAAAAAATAGTAGATAATGATAAGAGCGGTCAGAGTGGTATATCTGGTGGCAATGAACACTCCCCCAAAAATATTGGGAAAACACCCTTAAAAGCCATTTTGGTAGAAGTACAGCGACCAAGAAATTAAATTGTTTGTTTAAAAAGGTATAACAGAGGGCTTTCAATCTATTTTTTTTACATGAAAAAGGATTCAAAAGCCCTTTGTTATACCTTTTTTCATTTCCTTTGAGTTTCAATTTTGGAAAACTTACACATGTGCTTATGCTCAATGAAACAAATGAATACGACGTGATTGTCGTTGGTGCTGGACCCGCGGGTTCTTCTGCCGCTGCCATTCTCGGCGAAAAAGGTCATTCGGTACTTTTGATTGATAAAGAATCTTTTCCGAGAGACAAAACTTGTGGCGATGGCATTACATACAAAGCCATGCCCGCCTTGAAACGCTTGGGTTTAGATGCCAAAATCAAATCCTATAGCCCTTTTCAGACAAATGGTTATACCTTGGTGTTTAGAGACAATACCAAATTGGTTTTTGAAAAACCACCAAGTGACGAGGCTTTGGCATATATCATCAGCCGACATGAGTTTGATAATATTCTTTTGGAAAACGCTTTGTCATACCCCTCAGTATATTTTATGCCCGATACCAAAGTGACAGGTCTTTCTTACAACGGCACGAAAGCGACGGGTATTACTGTTTCAGGTAAAGATGCGCCTTATAAAGCCGCTGTAATTATTGATGCCACAGGTGTCAATTCCATTTTAGGACAAGAGAACAAAGACCCAAAAACGAGTGCTTTAGCGGTGCGCGGTTATTACAGCAACGTGTCGGATTTGAACAATACGATTGAAGTCTATTTTTCAGATGATATTCTCCCTGGTTACTTCTGGATATTTCCAACTTCGCCCACGACTGCCAATATTGGCGGTGGTACATTTCAAAACATCGTTGAAGATAGGAAAATCAATATCAAAAACTTGCTACATGACTTCGTTGAAAACCATCCTATTGCTTCAAAGAAGCTCAAAAATGCCAAATTAGAAGGCATTTTGAAAGGAGGAAAGATACCATTGGCTTTTGGTGACTTCAGTTGGTCAAGGGTGCGCGGCAATTTGATATTGATTGGTGATGCAGGTGGTTTTGTCAATCCGATTACAGCCGAAGGCATTTCTTATGCCATCCAAACAGGTATTTATGCCGCAGACACGATTTCCGAGTTTCTTACTGAGGGGGGGCAAAATGAAGAGACATTAAAGGATTTTGACACTTTATGGCAGAAAGATTTTAGCAATCAATACAAAATGGGTGATATTTATATAGAAGGCATTGAACAACCTTTGGTTCAAAAATATGTCATGGGTAGCTTGTTGCGCTCGCTTGAAGGCATGGATTTGAAAAATGCGGCAACGTCTTATGAGTATCTCGTCAGGCTGAAAGTTTTGACAAAAGCTTTTTAGAAATGGTGTATGGTGAATAATTTAATGGTGAATGGTGAAACTCTATAAGACTTTTATTTGGAGTAATATTCCTATTGCCTTAGATGCGGCAGCTTGGACAGGCTTGACGTATAAGGCTTTATACATGGAAATCGATTGGGTGATGGTTTTTATCTCCTTCGGTTTCACATGGTTGTTTTATACAAAAGATAGAACAGATGCCTCGCCTTCGGATATTATCAATAATCCAGATAGAACGGCTTGGTATGCACGACAAACGATGATTAAACCCATCATGTGGCTTGTCGCTGCGGAGTTGCTCATTTGTTTGTCCCAACGTTTATCCATTCTTATTCCTGCACTAATAGGCATTGTGCCATGCCTTCTTTATACTAAACAATTGACTATCAAAGGCTATACGTTTTCGCTTAAAGCTTTGCCAGGTATAAAAGCACTATTGGTCGCTTTTCTATGGGTTGTATTAACGGTTGTTTTTCCAGTTATTACAATAAAAACAGACTTACCTACAAGCATTATTACACAACTAAGCTTCATGATAGGCTTTTTTGTGATGCTTCAAATCAATACCAACGATTTAAGAGACATTGAAGGCGATACAAAAGAAGGCGTCAAATCATTTGCCGTATTATTGGGAGATAAAAAGGCGCGGTTTTTAGGGATTTTGATGATTGTTTTAGGCGTTTATTTTGGTTGGTATATATTTGAGCGCATCCCGTTATTTGTTTTCAGCGTTTTTCTGATTGTCAGGACGTTTATGTATAAAAAAGAAGCAGATATTTATTGGCAACTACCTATTTCCTTGCAAGGTGTGTTGGCTTATTTGATTTTATGACCCCCTCAGTAAACGGTAATGTTTCTTCGTTTTCCAAGCTTTTTTTATAAAATGCTTTATCTTTCGCCAAAATAATTGAATATGAAACAAAGAATCACCCAAATTGCTATTGTCGTTGATGATTACGACAAAGCCATAAAGTTTTATACGACAAAAATGGGTTTTCAACTTTTAGAAGACACTGTTTTGAGTGAAACGAAACGTTGGGTTCGGGTAGCTCCGCAAGGTTCGGATTCGTGTGGACTTTTGTTGGCAAAAGCAGTAGGAGAGGAGCAAATCAGTCGCATCGGCAATCAAACAGGTGGGCGTGTTTTCCTTTTTTTATACACAGATGATTTTTGGAGAGACTATCACACCTATATTGAAAACGGTATTCGTTTCGTCAGAGAACCGCATCAAGAGGAATATGGTATGGTCGCCGTTTTTGAAGACATTTATGGCAATCTTTGGGACTTAATAAGTGAAAAGTTGTAAGTGAAAAGTGAAAAGTGGATAGCCCTGAAAGGGCGTAATCTGTTAGCAATGGGTAACGCCCATTGAATAAAATGAATTAATAAAACACCTACATGCATAAAATTATTTTGTTTTCTATTTCATTGATAATCATATCCTTATCCGTAAAAGCACAGGAAGCACAACCCATTTCAAGGGAAAGAGCCTTTACTTTCGGCATCGGCGGCACTTGGCAAATGCGCAAAGACAACCTTTTTAGCCCGCTTCAATATGAAGGCATTGGCGGCGAACTACATTTGGGATATGAAGGCATCAGCGAACGCTGGTTCAAGCAACTCGATGTGTGGGGCAGCTTCAATAAAGGCAAAACGTATGTCACGAAAGGCTATAACTACTCCGCTTACTTGTTCCGAGGCGGCATTTCTTATGCTGCTATGCACCGAGTTATGGCAGATAACAAACATTTTAGTTGGTATGTCGGCGGCTCCGTTTTCAGCAATGGCAATGGACAATATTATTTGTCGAATGTCAACAATATATTGAGTTATGATTTTCCGACAGGCATAGCGGCAGGTACTTATCTTCAAAAACCTTTTCGTTTTTGGCGCAAAAACTTTATCGCTTCAACTCAATTGTCAATGCCATTAGTGGCTTACAACTTGCGTCCAACTTATATCGGTTTTTCAAACGAAGACTTTTTAAAAACGCAAACAGGTATCGTTGCGATTCCAAAACTGCTGCAATTTGATTGGCGTTGGTCGGTTGAGCTACCCCTCAGTAATAACAACAAAATACGCCTCACTTATCGTTGGGAATACCTCGACGATAAGCAAAAAGGACGTTTGCAACTCGGTACACAAACGCTTTTGTTTCAAACGCTTTTCAATATGCCGTATCGTTCATCTTCAAAAACATCTAAATCATGAATAAAAAGGCTGTTTTAAAGAAACTAATACCCCCCTCAGTATTTTTACTCATTTTGCTGTTGACTTCATGCGAAAGACTGTTCGTTGAACCCAATCCAGCGAATACACCGACCAGCAATTTCAATCATCTGTGGCAAACCATCAATGACAAGTACACGTTTTTAGAATTTAAAAAAATCAATTGGGATTCTGTCAAAAACGTTTGGCAACCGCGTGTGAAAGATACCATGAATGACGGGACATTATTCCGCGTTTTGGACTCAATGCTTTACACATTGCGCGATGGACACGTTAATTTATACGCTTCGTTTAATCTTTCTCGCAATTGGGAATGGTATCTCAACTATCCTGACAATTATGACCCTTACCTCATCGAAAGGAATTATCTCAAAGGCATTCAGCGATACACAGGTGCCTTGATTAATGGTTTTATGGACTCAAACCGCGTTGGATATGTCCGTTATGGCAGTTTTTCAAGCAATATTTCTGATTTTGATATGGATGTCGTTATCAGCCGTTTCAAAGAAACCAAAGGTATTATCATTGATGTGCGGAGTAATGGCGGCGGCTCTATTGCTAATATTGATAAAATTGCCTCACGTTTTACAAAAACAAAAGTCTTGGTGTGGCGTGAATCAGAGAAAAGCGGACCAGGCAAAACGGATTTTAGTACAACTGTTGAAAAATACATTGAGCCTGCGGGTTTGGCGCAATACACGAAACCTGTCATCATTTTGACCAATCGCAGATGTTATTCTGCTACGACTTTTTTTGTCGCTGCGATGCTCAATTTGCCCAATGTCAAAGTCATTGGCGACCAAACAGGTGGCGGCGGTGGGGCGCCTTCATCAACTCAGCTGCCTAATGGTTGGGTGCTGCGTTATTCAGCAACAAGGACGCTCATGCCCGATGGTTTTAATATAGAAAATGGTACACCCCCAACGATAAAACAGGATATGTTGAAAGCCGATAGCGATAAAGGTTTTGATAGTATTCTTGAACGTGCTTTGAAGGAGTTGAAATAAATGGCAGGAGTCAGGTATAGTTGC
>JAYSQG010000441.1:0-10356 GCA_043721685.1 Saprospiraceae bacterium
GAGCCTTGAGGCGGGTTCTTATTACAACGTGCGTATCTATGGCACAGGTCGTAAAGGTCTTAAAAGTGATCCCACAAATGCTGTAAGGGTCTTGGTAAGCTAAAATTTTCCCTTCAAAAACGCTACCCATTCTTATTAGATTAAGTATATTAAGTATCGGATATTTTTAAAATATCCGATACTTAACTGCAAAGCTGACCAATTCAAAATGTCTCATTATCCGCAACCATTTTCTTCAAAAGTCGGGGTACTTTGAAGCGTTGACCATGTAATTTCTCATAAATCGCACATTTTTCGACAAAAGCAGCCGCACCATAATCATTGATATATTGAAACACACCGCCACGTACAGACGGAAACCCCCAGCCTTGAACACTGCCAAAATTACCCTCTGCCACTGTCTTAATCACGCCTTCATGCAAGCACCACAGAGACTCTAAAATCTGAACAAATAAGAGCCGTTCGGTCAATTCAGCGGCATTATACTGAGGGGTCGTCACATCGTCGTTCAAACCCTGCCAGAGTTTTCGGTTGCCTTCACGGTCATATTCATAAAAACCGGCGCGTACATCACGTCCATTCCGACCTTCATTTATCATCATTTCCAAAGTAGCGACCGCAGGATGTCGCACGTATTTTGGTCCGTACAACTCAGCCGCTTGGCGTTCATATTCACTTATCAAATCCAAAGATTGGTCATCTGCCCACACCAAAGGACCATATCTCATGCCTGATTGAATGCCCAAATTTTCAATCAAAGCAGGGGAAAAACCTTCTTGGAGCATCGTAATGCCTTCCAAAATGTAGGTATTGCGCACACGACCACTGAAAAAGCCCCAAGAGTCTTTCACAACTATTGGTATTTTTTTTATCAATTTGATGAAATCAAACGCCCGAGCAATGGTCTCGTCGCTTGTCGCTTCACCTTTTACGATTTCAACCAGTGGCTCGTCGTCAACAGGTCTGAAAAAACGCATACCAGCAAAATTTTCAGACCGATCCGTTGTTTTGCCCAATTTCGTAATCGGAATCGAACTCGTATTGGACGCAATGATGCAATATTGGTCGAGATACCCTTCCGCTTCCTTTATAACTTTCGATTTCAATTGTTGATTTTCATAAACTGCCTCGATGATGATATCGCAGCCTTGAAACTCCTCCATTTTCTCTGTTGCTAAAATACGGCTCAAGGTTTCTTGACGTTCTTTTTCAGTAATCTCTTTGTTTTCAACTAAAATACGCATTTTTTCAGCCGTGTAATGTTTACCTTTTTCGGCAACGCTACGCGAAATATCCTTCAAAACCACATTCAAACCCGCCCTTGCACAAGCGTAAACAATGCCCGAACCCATCAATCCAGCCCCAATAACGCCTACTTTTCGAGGTCTAAACTTACCAAAACCTTTCGGACGACTCGCACCGTAACGAATGGTATTGTAGTCAAACCAAAAGGTTTTTATCATATTTTTCGCTTCACGCGAAAGGCAGACATTGGCAAAATAACGGCTTTGAATGAGACAAGCCGTATCAAAATCAACGCGACTGCCCTCGACAAGTGTACTCAAAATGGCTTCATAGCAAGGGAAAATGTGCCTTGTTCGTTTATATTGTTCCGCTGTCAAGCGTCGAATCATCTCGCCTGTTTTGGCTTCTCGCACCGAACCGTCTGGAATTTGCTCCCCCTCAGTATCCCAAGGTCGGCTATAACTTTGATTGTTCAACAGCCATGTCCGAGCCTTTGACATAAGGTCACGTTCATCTTCTGCAAGGTCGTCAATGACACCTGCCACCAATGCTTCTTTGGGGTTGTAATAATGACCATCGCAAGCGACATGATAGGCTTTTTCGATGCCCAACAACCACATCAAACGGATAATTTCACCACCACGCGGCATCAAACCCAAGGAGGTATCGGGCAAACCCAATTTAATATCAGAACGGTCAATCGCAATGCGATGATGGCACGCCAAAGCCAAACCGAAGCCAGGTCCCAAAGCCGTCCCGTTTATAGCTGCGACAACAGGCGCACCGGGGCTTTCTAATTGTCTAAAAAACTGAGACAACTTTTGAGAGGTCTCAAAAATAGCCGCCGCATCTTTACATTCATAAAAAAAATCGAGGTCGCCGCCGTGCAAAAAGTTTTTTTTCGCGGAGGTGATGATGACACCCCTCAGTAATCCCTTCGCTTTTTCGGCTTTAAGGTGTTCGAGGACAGGCACAAAGGTTTTTCCAATCTCATGGCTGATGATATTAGAAGGCGAACCCGCCATATCAAGCGTGAGCGTAACAATATTATTGGTATCTTTTTCGTATCGAATCATAAGGAAAATGTCAAATTTTAGATTTCTAATGCCTAAGTAAATAATAAGATGATCATTTTCCTAACACATAGCCAGATAGGACACATAGAAAAATGTGAAATAATGTAGTGTTTTTTTACTTTTTCAAGGAAAAATATTAAAAACTATCTGTTCTATGTGGCTATGTGTTAGGAAACAAAAAACATGTTATTATTTACTCGTTACAAAACGCCCAAATTTAAAAACAAACAGCGAATACAACGGCTTAAAAAAAAGAAAAACAAGAATACCTCCGAGACAAGCGGTTCTTTGTAAGTTTGCAAATAAAAAAAATACAATAATGAAAATTCAAAAATCACTTCTTTTACTCCTATTTCTAAGCTTTTTGGCTTGCCAACAAACAGCAGACAAACCCAAAGCAGAACAATCTGCTGCCAACAATACACAGCCTACCGTTGCTAAGAAAAACATCCTTTTTTTTGGTAACAGTTTGACCGCCGCTTATGGCTTAGAATATATGTCGGAAGGTTTCGTCAGTCTCATTCAAGAGCGTATAGATTCCTTGAATTTGCCATACCGTTGTATCAATTCAGGACAGAGTGGTGAAACAACAGCGGGTGGTTCGCAACGTGTCGAATGGGTCATCAGCCAACAGCCTGTGGATATTTTTGTACTCGAATTGGGTGGAAATGATGCTTTAAGAGGTCTAAAAGCGGAAGAAAGTGTTAAAAATCTGCAATCTATCATTGATAAAGTCAAAGCAAAGTACCCCTCAGTACAAATCGTTTTAGCAGGCATGGAAGCCCCGCGCAATATGGGCAATACTTACACAAAAGATTTTCACAATATATACCCAACTTTAGCCGCTAAAAACAAGTTGCCGCTTATTCCTTTTATTTTGGAAGGTGTGGGTGGTATCGCTGAATTGAACCAAAAAGACGGCATCCACCCGACCCCCGGAGGCAATAAAATTATTGTTGAAACGATTTGGAAAACCTTGAAACCCTTACTTTAATGGTGAATATTTTAATGGTGAATGGTGAATTTATTAAAATATTCACCATTCACCATTCACCATTCACCATTCACCATTCACCATTCACCATTCACCATTCACCATTCACCATTCACCATTACTGAAAAATAATCTTTTTCAAAACCGGTTTGGCATTGTTTTCAAAATCTAAACGCACAAAAAACAGTCCTGTTCCAATGTCTTTTTTATGCAAAACGAGCTGGTTGTTTGTTTGATTTTTCATTGAAAAGACTTGACGACCTAATGCATCAAAAACAGAAAGGTCAAATTTGAATCCTTCTGTATTTTTATCCAACTCAACCGTCATTTCTTCACTCGCTGGGTTTGGATAAATTTTAACTTGTTGATTGTCAATACTTTCTATTGATAATGGTTTTGTGCCACACACGAGCCGTTGCATGAAATCTGTCATTTTTGTTTGCCAAACGACAAAAGAAGCAGGGATATTTGTTGGCGAACTTGGATAAATATCTGTATGTCCCCCGCCAGGTACTGTTACCAAAACAACTGGAATACTCAATTCAACCGCACGGGGCGCAACGGAACCAGCGCCGTCGCCATAAAAATTATAGACATTTAGCCCATAACCATAACGCACCGTAACGTCCGCAGTACCATGATAGGCAGCAAACGGTAAATCGTCCTTGTCAAGCCATTCTTTCCGATACAAACCGCCACTCATACTGATAGCCCCTTTCACCGTTGATGTATATAAAGGTGTGCCGCTATTGCCTTCAAAGCCGCCTTGAGCTGTTATTATCGTCCGTATCCATGTTGGAATAGGGTCGGTTGAGTCCATTTCAGCTGTCAACATAGCCGTTATAGCACCCGCAGAAACACCGCCGACGATGATATTCGACGTATCAATACGGTAAGGATTGCCTTCTTCTTTGACCGTTTTTTTGAGATAACGAATGGCCGCTTTCATGTCCTGAACGGCTTGAACGATGGTATTTGTAATTTTTACAGAATCAGGGAAGCCGTTTGCAAAAGAGTACAAACGATAGTCAATCGTCGCTGTTACGTAGCCTTTTTTAGAATATAATTCGCAAAAGCCCGACATATCCTTGCGGGCACCTGTAATAAAACCACCACCGTAAGCCCAAATAATGAGTGGGCGACGGCTCAATGTATCGTTTTTAGGTTGCACGAGATCTAAGTATAGCTGTTGTGGCACTCCTCCAACATCATTCACACCATAACGAAGTGTTGTCTTCGTTGTATCCGTAAAAATATCTGCACTATAGCGTGTGCCATTGCAACCCAACGCATTTTGAGCAGATATACTGAGGGGGGTATAGAAAAGGCAAAAGGCAAAAGGCAAGAGACAAGGGGCAAGAGTGAATACACTTTTTTTCATGATTGATTGATGATTTAATGGTAAATGATGAATATTTTAATGGTGAATGGTGAATATTCACCATTACTAAAAGGCATAATGCTCTAATATAAAGGCGGCGCAACCTGCAAAATAACCCAAGGCGGCGATACCCGTAATACGTTTGACATACCAAAAGAATTCTATTTTTTCCATGCCCATTGCTGCGACACCTGCTGCTGAACCAATGATGAGCAGCGAACCACCCGTACCCGCACAGTAGGCGATAAAATGCCAAAACAGATGGTCTTGCGGAAATTGCTCAAGCGAATACATACCCATAGCAGCGGCAACAAGCGGTACGTTGTCCACAATCGCGGACACGACACCTATAATCATAGCGATAGCTGATTCACTGCCAAAAACATTTGACAACCAAAGCGCAATATCCGTCAATACACCAGTCGTTTGCAAAGTGCCCACAGCCAACAAAATGCCTGCAAAAAACAAGATGCTCGGCGTGTCTATTTTTTCCAAAGCATGGGCAGCTGTAAATGGGTGTTTTTCATCTTCATCTTTTTTAGCATGAATGATTTCCGTGACAATCCACATCACGCCCAAGGACAAAAGCATACCCATAAATGGCGGTAAATGCGTAAAAGTTTTGAAAATAGGGACGAATATCAGAGCTCCAACACCCAAGAAAAAGATAATTGTCTTTTGCTTTTGGGAAACAGCAAGTTTCTCGTCTGATACTGAGGGATCGCTAATCGCTTCAAAACTGCCTTTCGTTTTTGTCGAAAGGTAAATCAAAGGGGCTACAAGACACACGAGACTCGGCAGAAAAACATATTCCATGAGTTTACCCGTTGTCACCTGCCCGCCAATCCACAGCATGGTCGTTGTTACGTCACCTATCGGAGAAAACGCGCCGCCTGCATTAGCAGCAATAATGATAATACTTGCCATGAACAAGCGGTCGTCACGATTGTATATTAGTTTTCGAAGAAAAGAAACCATAACAATCGTCGTCGTTAGATTATCCAATACGGCAGAAAAAAAGAAAGCGACAAAGCCGATAATCCACAGCAGCACCACTTTTTTTCTGGTTCTCAGTTTTGAAATCAAAACATCAAACGCATCATGCGCATCCATGACTTCAACAATGGTCATGGCACCCATAAGGAAAAATAGGATTTGAGAGGCATCCGCAAAATGGTGAATCAATTGACTGTCAACAAATTCGACATCATTTGTTCCCAGCATATAAACAGTCCAACACAAGACACCCGTAACGAGTGCCGATGCCGTTTTATTGATTTTGATTTGTTCTTCGAAAACGATAGCGGCATAACCCAGCAGGAAGATGATAATGATAATAGAAACCATAAGTTATTTTTTTGCGCAAAATACACAGCTGTTTCAAGATTTCATAAAAAAACCAGATTATTACAGTCCAACTATTTTTGATGTTAATGAAATAAAAGACGATTTGTTACTCTGTGACTTTCATGTAC
This sequence comes from Saprospiraceae bacterium, assembly GCA_043721685.1. Classification (GTDB taxonomy): domain Bacteria; phylum Bacteroidota; class Bacteroidia; order Chitinophagales; family Saprospiraceae; genus JAAFJT01. The sequence continues at coordinate 6,172 of JAYSQG010000441.1, forward strand.
CTTTGCTTTGTGAATAACTAGACAAACATAATCTAAAACTAACTTGGGATTTAATCCATCCATTTTTCATGACAATTACAGCACAACAATTAGCAGACTTACTCGGCGGAACTGTCGAAGGCGACCCCTCAGTAATAGGCGTGCGCCCTGGCAAAATTGAATCAGCACAAGAAGGCGACATTTGTTTTTTCGGCAACGACAAATATGAAGAACACGCCTACACGACTGTGGCATCTATCTTATTGATTTCCAAAACATTCAAACCGCGCCGCCCTATCAAACCCACCTTGATACGTGTGGAAAACGTATATGATTCGCTGGCTTTTTTGCTCGACAAATTTGGTGCAGAAGAAAAAGCCCCTGCAACAATCTCTGAACGGGCTGCCATACACCCCTCAGTAAAAATAGGTCAAAACGTCACAATTGGCGATTTTGTGGTCATCGAAGAAGGGGCAGAAATTGGCGACGATGTTGTGCTGTCGGCACAGGTTTTTGTAGGAAAAAATGCTAAAATTGGTCAAAATACACTGCTTTATCCTGGTGTGAAGATATATAAAGGCACTCAAATTGGCGAACGTTGTGTCTTTCATGCGGGCGTTGTCATAGGCTCTGATGGTTTTGGTTTTGCACCACAAACCGACGGAACGTACAAAAAAATCACGCATACAGGCATTGTCATTATTGAAGATGAAGTAGAAATTGGTGCCAATACAGTCATTGACCGCGCAACAATTGGCGCAACAACCATCCGTCGTGGTGTTAAATTAGACAATTTAATTCAAATTGCACACAATGTTGAGGTCGGTGAAAATACGGTCATTGCTGCGCTCACAGGTATCGGTGGCTCTACAAAAATCGGTAAAAGCGTGCGCGTAGGTGGTCAAACAGGCTTTGCAGGTCATTTGCAAATTGGCGACAATGTTCAGATTCAAGGACAATCAGGCGTTTCCAATCATCAAGCTGCGGGTTCAAAATTGTACGGTACGCCTGCTTTCGATTACCACAGTTATTTGCGGTCTTTTTCTATTTTTAAAAAATTGCCTGCGCTTGCCAAAAGGGTTCAGGAGTTGGAAAAGTTGTTGAAGAAATAGGCAAATGGCAAGAGGCAAATGACTAAACCAATACCTAATAACGAATCAACCAATAACCAATAAGATGAACCGCTTACTGATTGAAATAAAAGCCCGTTGCAACGACCCCCTCAGTATCGAAACGATATTGAAGGCGCAAAACGCGGATTTCAGAGGTATTGACCATCAGATTGATACATATTTTCGAGTGCCAATAGGGCGGCTGAAATTACGTGAGGGCAATATCGAAAATACCTTGATTCACTACAACCGCCCGAATCAATCAGGTCCAAAACAAAGTGATGTCACTTTGTTCAAAACGCCTGCGGATGCAGCGGGCTTGAAGAAAATATTGACCGATTCAGTAGGTGTTTTGACCGTGGTGGATAAAAAAAGGCAGATATATTTTATAGAAAACGTCAAATTTCATATTGACGAAGTACAGGATTTGGGTCATTTTGTCGAAATTGAAGCCATTAATTCTGAAAACATTACATCCGTTTTAAGCCCCGAAGCATTATATAAACAATGTCGTTTTTACATCGCGCTTTTCAAGATTCAGCAATCTGATTTGCTCATGCATTCGTATAGTGATATGATACTGGGTTTGCAAGAGACCTTGCACCACGACTCAGATTTTGATTTTGACCTATAAAAATAAACGACAATGCTTCGATTCATCATCCTTTTTGTAAGCCTTTCTTGGAATTGCACTAAAAAATCATCCCCCTCAGTACCAGACACGATAACGATGACAAAAGATTCCACTTTCACATACCTTGCCCTCGGCGACTCCTATACCATTGGCGAAAGCGTCAAGGAGGCGGAACGTTTTCCAAACCAATTGACGGACAGCCTAAAAGCGGACGGTATCAAAATCGGTACAGTCAAAGTAGTCGCTCGCACAGGCTGGACGACTGATGAACTGGAAAGTGGCATTACTGCTTCTGGATTGACCGCAACCGATACTTTTGACATGGTTTCGTTGCTGATTGGGGTCAATAACCAATATCGAGGACGTTCCGTTGAAGACTATAAACCGTCGTTTACAACCCTTTTACAGCGTGCTATAAAGTTTGCGGGCGGCAAAAAAGAACGCGTTATAGTGGTTTCCATTCCCGATTATGCCTACACACCTTTCGGCGGCGGACGACAATCTATCAGCACGGGTATTGACCAATATAATGCGGCTAATGAAGCGATTACACGCTCCATGGGCATTGCTTATGCTCAAATTACGCCCGTTTCAAGAGAAGGACTCAATGACCCAAGCCTCGTTGCTGGCGATGGTTTACACCCATCGGGGAAACAATATGGACGTTGGGTGGGCGTGATGAAACCGATTGTAAAAGCCTTTTTTAAGTAATGGTGAATGGTGAATATTTTAATGGTGAATAAAAACGGTTTAACCCCCTCAGTAAATTCACCATTAAAATATTCACCATTCACCATTAAAATATTCACCATTCACCATTAAAATATTCACCATTAAATAAATATGACCATCGAACAAGCTCAACAAACCGTTGACGAATGGATAAATACGATTGGCATCCGTTATTACAACGAATTGACCAATATGGCGATTCTGACAGAAGAGGTCGGTGAAGTCGCAAGGCTGATGTCAAGGCTTTATGGCGAGCAATCGTTCAAAACACCTGAATTGGCAGCAACCGCAAAAGACGATTTAGCCGACGAAATGGCAGATGTTTTGTTCGTGTTAATTTGTTTAGCTAATCAAACAGGTGTAAATTTGACCGCAGCATTAGAAAAAAGTTTGGACAAAAAGACGAAACGAGACAAAATACGTCATGCCCAAAATGAGAAACTGAAGTAAAAGCATTTTAACATGTCCAATCAGCGTAATCAAAGCCATCCATCAAACCCGTTTAACTCTGCGATATGAATTTGACGCAACGTAACTTCGCCATAGTTTTTTCTCTTATGGTGGCAGGTGCCATTATCTGGTATTTCAGCGATATTGTCGCTTATGTGCTTATCGCTTGGGTCATTTCGATGCTGGGACAGCCGCTTATGCGTTTTTTCTACCAACGTGTGCGCATTGGCAAGCGGCATTTACCCTCCTCAATATCTGCGTTGTTGGTACTCTCTTTTTTTATCTTTATAATCTTTTCATTGGTTTCTATTTTCGTCCCATTGGTTGTTACACAAGCCAATAATTTATCGAAAATTGACTATGATGCGTTTACAAAAGGACTTGAACTCCCACTTAAACAACTCACGAACTGGGGGCATCGGTTTGGTTTGATAAAACCCAAAGAAGACATATTGATAGCATTAGAGCATTCGTTTTCTGCTTGGTTTTCGCCTTCCTTGGTCAGCGATTTTTTCAGAAATATCCTCTTAATGGCAAGCAGCTTGGCGATTGGCACTGTTTCAGTGATTTTTATTTCGTTTTTTTTCCTAAAGGAACGGAATATGTTTACCGAGTTTATGGCGCAACTCGTTCCCGATCAATATGATGCAAACGTTCGTGAAGCAATAAGTGACACCACAACCATGTTGTCGCGCTATTTCAGTGGATTGCTTTTGCAGATGGGTTTTGTTGTTTTCTTTTTGTCCATTTCATTGTGGATTATGGGCATCGAAAATGCACTTTTGATAGCCATTTTTGCGGCATTGATAAATATCGTTCCGTATTTAGGTCCTATGATGGGCTGTGCATTTGCCTTGTTTATTACGATTTCATCGAGTTTGTCCTTGGACTTTTATGACCAAACAGTACCTATGCTTTTAAAAGTTACCTTTTTGTTTGGAGTCATGCAGTTCATAAATGATTGGATTATGCAACCGGCTATTTTCTCAAACAGAGTAGCCGCGCATCCATTGGAAATATTTATTGTTACGTTGGTCGGTGCAAAAATCGGCGGCATCGGCGGCATGATTCTCGCCATTCCTACTTATACTGTCATTCGGATTATTGCAAGGGAATTCTTTAATCATATTCGAATTGTTAAAAAAATAACGAGTACACTCAATGAAGTTGTGCCGAATGATTAAGTTGTATTGTTGTATTGTTGTATTGTTGTATTGTTGTATTGTTGTATTGTTGTATTGTTGTATTGTTGTATTGTTGTATTGTTGTATTGTTGTA
>JAYSQG010000442.1:0-1343 GCA_043721685.1 Saprospiraceae bacterium
AAGCCAAATTGCCATTTTTCATACCTGAACCATGTGTCGCCGTTGAGCAAGCACCCGCAACAGAAATATGCGGCAGCGAAGCCAAATTGTGCAAAGCATAGCCTTTTTTGTCCAATTCAGGGCTGAATTGACCGTATTTTGCACCGCCTTCAACGGTGACGGTCATGGCTTTTTCATCAATGGAGATGACTTTATTGAGATTCAAAGCAGAGATTTGGTCGGTTGGACTGTCTGCAATATTGTTGAAACAATGGCACGAACCCAATGCTTTTTGCTGATTCAATTTCTTAACTATCGCTTGCACTTCTTCAACCGTTTTGGGTTGGTGCAAGTTTTTAGCGGTATAAGTAAAATTGCCTGCCCAGTTTTTGCGGACAGCTGCGGCTTCTTGTTTGCAAGAAGACAGAGTAGGTAAAAAACCGCCTGCGACGAGTACAGCGGAGGTTTTTAGAAATGTTTTTCTTTGCATTGGTTTGTCGTTTTTAATGTTAAAAATGATTTTAGTGTGTTCATACTGAGGGGGGTATTTTACAGTCGTTTTATCTTTGCTTTCCGATAAAAGACTTCTGCACCTTCTGATTGTAGGACAATTTGACCTTCTTTTGTATTGCCTAACATCGCTTCAACAACCGTTACACCGTTCATTTTATGTGTGATATGTCCTTTTTGGACAATCACTTCAACGGTATTCCATTGTCCATTTGGCTTTTCGGCATCGCGTTCTTTTTTGATATTGAACCAATTTTTTGGCGTTGTTAAGACACCTTTATATTGTATCGTCGTGCTGTCAGTCATCCAAAAATCGCCACAATCGCCTTCTTGTACTTGAAATTCAAGGGAACGGGGCCAAATTTTATCCACGCTGTAAATAGTGGCATGGTATAAAACCCCTGCATCGCGCTTTTCATTGACACGCGGCGGATACTTTTTTGTTCCCCATTTGAATTGGACAGTAAAATGAAAATCGCTGAATTTCTCAGTGGTGATGAGATAGCCGAAGTCTTCACCTGTTGCGTGAATCATGCCTTTTTCAAAAGTAAAAACATGTAAAGGGTCGTTTTCTTTACCGCTTTTTGCAAGGAATTTGTACCAACCTTGTGTGTCGTTTTCTTTGAATAGTTTAGTTGTTTTTTGCCCGAAAGTGCTGTTTGTATAAGCGAAAACAAACAAAAAGAGGAAAGCCTTTTTCATAGTTATCATAGTTATCATAGTTATCTTAGTTATCTTAGTTATCTTAGTTTAAGACGTATCGGATATTTTCAAAACTGTCCATACATCATATCTTTTCGTGTGATTATTAATATGTTTTTAAAAATTGTTTATCATCTTGAAAATCAATTATT
>JAYSQG010000443.1:0-4150 GCA_043721685.1 Saprospiraceae bacterium
TTGAAAACAATATTGTTACTAAATTTGACCGTTGGGTATTGGGGGCAAGCCATCTTTATAAAGGCTATGGAGGCATTCCATTCGACCCCGAAGGCTTACTTTCGTCGTTGCCCGCAGTCGTTTCTGTGATTTTAGGCTATTTTACGGGGATGTTGGTTGATTCAAAACCTGACCGTCGAGCACTGGTGAAAATGATGTTTTTATGGGGTATTGCAGCGTTGGCAGTTGGTCAAATTTGGCATTTTGCGTTTCCTATCAATAAGCCGATTTGGTCATCGAGTTATGTTGTTTTGATGGCAGGTTTCAGTTTGGTCATCAATGCCGCTTTGATTTGGTTGATAGACGTTCAAGGCTGGCGTGGCTGGACGAAGCCGATTTTAGTCTTAGGCATGAACTCACTTTTGGCGTTTATCATCGCTGGCGTTTATGTCAAAACCATTTCAAAGATAAAATTTGACAGCTCTTACGAAACGGTTACACAGGCGTGGAACAACAACGCCGTCGTCCCAAAACGCATTGGTGGCTATCAAAAACTCTACGAAACCTACTTTTCTCCCTTGACAACGGACTATCAGACCCTAAAAAACGTTAAAGACAAAGTGATAACTGAAAAAAACAACCCCTCAGTATGGACTGACTTTGAAGCACGCCAAAAGCAAAGTTCCTTGCTTTTTGCCTTGTTTCATGTCCTCTTATTTTGGGCAATACTGTGGATTTTCTATAAATTTAACATCTTTCTTAAAGTATAAAAAATATGCGTTTAGAAAAAGTAAAAAGTTTAGTTTCTGACGGCAGAACTCAAGAAGCCATTGACCTTTTGCAGGAAATATTGAAGGACAAGGATAAACCGTTGCTTAATCAAACTCTATTGTTAGAAGGTCAGCTCAAAGAATTGCAACGCAAAATGCAACTTGGTTTGCAAGATGCAACGGCGGATTTGAATCGCATCAATTTCACGCTGCTCTCTGTTTGTGATGATGCCTCAAATTTGTTTAATGTTGACGACGGTTCATCCGATAAACCTTTTTCAGATGATGAAAAACCAAGAGGTTTATTGGCAAATCCTTTGGCGATTTTCGGCATTATTGCAGCTGTTGCTATTGCCATTGTTGTAGGCATCGTTGTTTTAGGAAATAAAACTAAAGTCGTTCAACCGTTGCCTTTACCCGTAGTCGATACTGTAAAATCAGAAACGATTTGGCTTGCCACACCTGCTTCTGCAACAGTTTTAGAAAAAAACTACGGCAATGTCAAAGCCGATATTTTATCCATAAAAGCGACGACAAAAGATGCGAATACCAAAATATTAACCCTCGATATGCAGTTTAATTGTCTGAAATCATCATCAGGTGCTTGTATTATAAATTATCTTAGGTTTCAACTCGTTGAGCCAAATGGCAATAAAATAGTGCCATTGGATGATGTTTATTTTGCCGAAAACCCAAAAGATGGTAAAATGTCAGGAGGAAAAATAGCATTTGTGATATCGAATCAATTAAAACAGACTGACTTTCAAATATATTATGTAGATAAAATGGAAAAGACATTAGTAACAGTAAAACTAAATGAACCAACGGATAAATAATTCATCATCAATACTTTAGGAATCATAAAAAACATAACTTATACGCACCGATTTGTCAATAAAGAAAACACACATGAAAAAAAGTATCTACATCGCCCTCACTCTGTTGGCGATGACAACCGTATTTAAAGCATCTGCACAACAAGAGCAATCGCTCAATTTTATGACCGATACGTGGCAAGCACACATGACAAACCCTGCTTTGTTACCTTCAAAAAAGCTGTCAATCGCTTTGCCGAGCGTTTATTTCAATATCAATAGCCCCAATTTGGCGGTCAATGATTTGGTTGTCAATGAAAACGGCTCGCGCAACTTGTACCTCAATAAATTGTATGCCCCTGAACGCCCTGAATTGACGCATATCAATGGCAATGTACAAGTGCAAACCTTTGGCATTGCCTTTCCTGTTACCCATAAATTGAGTTTGAGCATTTATCAAGCTGGCACGGCGAACCCCTCAGTAACTTATCGCCGCGACCTCGCCCAATTGTTTTTTAAAGGAAATGCTGACTTTTTGGGCAAAACGGTTGCCTTTGGCTCTTCTGTAAATGGGGATATGCGCAGTGAAATTGGTATCGGTGCAGTCTATCATTTACCCGTTTTCACAATTGGTGGACGTATCAAATTTCACAGTGGCATTGCAGCTATTTTTACAGAATCAGACAAACTTGATATCACATTTAACCAAACCGATTATAGCCTTCGCTTCAATACAGATTTTGCAGTCACTTCTTATTCTTCTGAAAAAATTACAAATATTCGACAACCATTAGACGTTGTAAATCAAGGGCTTTTCTCAAAAAACAGAGGTATTTCTTTCGATTTAGGTGGTTCTATGAAATTGGGAAAAATACAACTTAACGCCAGTTTGATAGATATTGCGGGAATAATCCGTTGGCATAACAATGCCCAATCGTATTCTTCTAAGGGAGATTACACCTATAAAGGCAGAGATTTAAACAACTTTAATAATTTTTTCAAAACAGACTCATTGAGTTCCCAAACCTTTATTGATACCCTCAAAAAGGTTATTGGATTGGTTGAAGCAACAGGCGGCATCAGCCACAATCAAAAACTGCCGATGAAACTTTACCTCAGCGGCTCGTATCAACTCAATGATAAGCTGTCTTTGGGTGCTTTGCTTTACAACGAAAGTGGCGGCTCAACCGCTTCGCAAACAGGTTTTGCGGTGGATGCAACGATAAAAGCGGTGGATATTCCTAAGGTTTTAAAAGTTCGAGCGGGTTTGACTTATGGTTTACGTAATGGAAAATTTAATAATTTGGGGGCGCACGTCACGTTGAATGCCTTTAAAGTCTTTCAAGTTTTTGCTGTGACGGATAATATTATAACGGCATTTAAACCGTATGACTCAAATAGTGCAAATGGAAGGGTTGGTATGGGGCTTATTTTTTGAAAAAAGGGGCTTTATACTGAGGGGGGTATTTTGAAACTTAAAACAAGCATTGGCGTTTGTTTTTTCTAAGTGATTCAATTATCTTTGTTTTAAAATAAAAAGAAATGGAAGCTATATTGCTTAAAAATCAAATCTATACAAAAGTTGAAAAATTAACAGATGAACAATTGCTGTTAGTGAGTGACTTTGTTGGTTGGGTTGAAAAAGCCTTGCCCAAAAAAGGTACAACTGTTTCAAAAAAAGAAAAAACCAATCCTGTCAATGGTCAACGTGATATGACCGCTGTTTATGAACTTCAAAAATTATTTCAAGAAATTGGTAGCGAATCCCTTATTGCCGATGCCATAAATGAACGAGAAGACAGACTATGAATTATTTTTTCGATACCTCCGCTTTGTTCAAACTCTTTGTTGCTGAACCCAATGCAGCACAAGTTCAAACAATTTATGCCGACACGCACAATGTTATTTGGGTCTCTGAATTAACGAGACCAGAGTTTTACAGTACCGTTATGAGACGGATACAGAGGTAAACAATTGTCGAAAAAACAGTTAAAATCTATTTCAAATAGTTTTGAATCTGTCTGGTCAAACCTACTCGTTATTCCTTTTGACTTATCTTATCTTCTTGCTTCAGAAAGCCTTATTAAAACAGTAGGCAAAAAACATAATCTACGTACACTTGATGCCTTTCAATTAGCTGCTTTTCAAAGTCATTCTGAATCTAATTGGCTGTTCTTGACAGCAGATATTGGATTCGGTAACGCCATTAAATCCTTAGAAATCAACGCTTTAATTGTTTAAAAGCTTTTTAAAACCATAATATTAGCTTTCTACTGAGGGGTCATAAAGAAAACCTCAGACTCATTCGTGAATGGAAACTTCGCCAAGACGATATATCCGTTCCCCAACGATAAAAAACGGCACCGCCGAGACCGAGGTTTCCAAAATTTAAATAATTGATTTTCAATAAATTATTTAAAATCAAACCACTTTCTATCAGTGGTTTAGTTGGTGTTGAAAAGGAAATACCTTGATGAAATTCAGGGTGAGACAATTGCCCTAAAGCCATATTTTGAGCGATGCTCAATTGCGGTGATGACCATTTGGTACGGTACAAAACATTGCCAAATGACTGTGCCAAATAGA
>JAYSQG010000444.1:0-7935 GCA_043721685.1 Saprospiraceae bacterium
ATATTTGATGCAGGTATTGCCATTGGTTTTTTATTTATTGATGAAAAATATACCCCCTCAGCATAAAGGCGAAAGGAAATAACTATACCTTCACTACAATCATTAACTTATCCGCAATATCATGAAAAAATCATCAATTTACATCGCTTCAGTTATTTTATTTATCCTTTTTGCTATTTCCACCAAGGCACAATCCATAGATCTGTCTATTTTGCAAAAGCCGTGGAAAGCTTCTTGGATAACAGTTCCTGACGAACCGACTCAGGGATATGGCATTTATCTATTTCGTAAAACAATAGATATCACATCAAAGCCAACTGCTTACGTTGTTCATGTATCTGCCGATAATCGGTATAAATTATTTGTCAATGAAAAACTCGTTTCACTCGGTCCTGCGAGAGGTGACATCAATCATTGGAACTTTGAAACCGTGGATATTGCGCCGTATTTAAACACAGGTAAAAATTGCATCGCTGCACAAGTATGGAATGAAGGGGATGTCCGACCTGAAGCGCAAATCACTTTGCAAACAGGCTTTATTATTCAAGGTGCAACCGAAACGGAAAGTGCTATCAATGCCAATAACAGTTGGAAATGTATCCGCGATGACAGTTATGCGCCCATAAAAGTAAAACTTTCTGCTTATTATGTTGCAGGTCCGGGCGAACTCATGGACATGAACAAACATCCTAAAAATTGGCAATCGCTTGATTTTAAAGACGATAATTGGAAAAATGCTAAGACTATTGGCATCGGCATCCCACAACAGATTTTAGGCGGCTATGGTACGGTCAGTGGTTGGCTGCTTGTGCCTTCGACTATTCCTCAAATGGCAATGCAAAATGATCGATTTGTAAAAGTGCTTAAAGCAGATGGCGTTGAGATACCCAATGATTTCCCTAAAACCAAGACCAACTTAACCATACCTGCAAATACTGTTGCCACTATTTTGTTAGACCAAACTTATTTGACCAATGCTTATCCAACAATTCAATTCAGCAATGGTAAAGAAGCCAGAATGTCAGTGACTTATGAAGAAGCATTATACACCAAATACCCTGCAAAAGGCAATCGCAACGAAACAATGGGAAAGGTTTTTTTAGGGCGAAAGGACAGTCTTATTTCTGATGGCACAAAAGGGCAGACGTTTACAACGCTTGCGTATAGGACGTATCGTTTTGTACAATTAAGCATAACAACGAAGAGCGATCCGTTGGTTTTAGAAGATATTTATGGCACTTTTACAGGTTATCCGTTTCAATTTAATGCAAAACTGACCTCAAACAGCTCTGAAATGGATAAAATGCTTGAAATCGGTTGGCGCACTGCCCGCTTGTGTGCCGTCGAGACTTATATGGATTGTCCTTACTACGAACAACTACAATACATCGGCGATGGGCGCATTCAAGCCTTGGTTTCTTTGTACAACAGTGGCGACGATAGGCTTGTCAAAAATGCGTTGACGCTTATGGACAATTCGCGGACACCAGAAGGCGTAACCTTGAGTCGGCATCCTTCCTATACCCCTCAGTATATTCCGACTTTTTCGTTGTGGTATATCGGCATGTTGCACGATTATAGCCGCTACGGTAAGGACATAAATTTCATCAAAAACAAACTATCGGGACAACGGCAAATTTTGGATTATTTCAGGCATTACCAACAAGCCGATGGTACTTTGAAAGACGTGCCGCAATGGATGTTCACAGATTGGGTAACGGCAAAGGATTGGCATTCAGGTGTTGGACCCCTCAGTAAAGACGGTACTTCGGCTCTTTTAGATTTGCAATTGTTGTGGGCATACCAAGTGGCGGCTGATTTGGAAAGTAAAATAGGCATAAAAGAATACGCCACTATTTATACAGGTTATGCCGACCAATTAAAGATAACCATACAAAACAAATATTGGGATAAAACCCATAAAATGTATGCAGACCGCCTTGAAAAAGACCTTTTTTCACAACACGCCAATGCCTTAGCAATACTGACGGGCGTGGTTAATCCAACTGAAATAGCACAATTGGCACAACAAATATTGACCAATAAGACTTTAGCACCCGCTTCTATTTACTTTAAATACTATGTGCATCAAGCCTTGATTAAAGCAGGTTTGGGCAATGATTATAGGAATTGGTTGGATACATGGCGTGAAAACATCAATATGGGTTTGACAACTTGGGGTGAAACGCCTGACTTGAATAAAACCCGTTCCGATTGTCATGCGTGGGGTTCAAGCCCCAATATTGAGTTTTTTAGAACGATTTTAGGGATTGACAGCGATGGGTTGGGCTTTTCAAAAGTTAAAATTGAACCCCATTTAGGCGATATCAAAAACATCAGTGGATCAATACCACATCCGAATGGCACGGTGGCAGCGCGTTATCAATTTGACAACAATAAATGGCGCATTGAAATTGATTTGCCACAAAAGATAACGGGTATATTTATTTGGAAAAGTAAAAGTTTGGTTTTGAAAGAAGGTAAAAATTCGTTTGAGTTCTAATGTTGAAAAGCCCAAAACACCCCCCTCAGTATTTTGACGAATTAATACCACAAAATTTTATTTTGTCATAATTTATACGTAACTTACGAAATAACTTTTGAAAGGAGTCAAAAGGTTATAAACCCTTCTTATTTCAAATTCAATAATTTTTAAAAGTATAGATTATGGACAACACAATGTTTTATATCATCGCTGGGGTGATATTTATTTTTTCAATGGGTGTAAAAATCGTTCGCCCAACACATCGCGCATTGATTGAGCGACTCGGTAAATACCACCGCTTTGCTCAACCTGGATTTCACTGGATTATTCCGTTCATTGACAAAATGTATATGGTGAACATTACGGAGCAAATGATTGATGCCGAAGCGCAGGAAATCATCACAAACGACAACCTTAATGCCTCCGTTGATGCACAGGTTTATTTCCGCGTGATTTCTGATGAAGAAAGCGTGAAATCATCGCAGTACAATGTCAATCGCTACCAATGGCAGATTGTCAATTTGGCACGTACAACGTTGAGGAATATCATTGGCACACTCACACTGAGATCCGCTAATAGTGAAAGAGGGAAAATCAATGCTGAATTGCATAAAACGCTTTTGGAAGAGACTAAAACGTGGGGAATTGATGTCATTCGGACAGAATTGAAGCAAATTGACCCACCACACGACGTACAGGAAACGATGAACAAGGTCGTGAAAGCCGAAAATGAAAAAATCGCTGCCATTGACTACGCCACAGCGAGAGAAACCGTTGCCGACGGTGAAAAACGTGCCCGAATCAAGGAAGCGGAAGGTTCAAAACGGGCAAATATTCTAAGAGCAGAAGGTGAAGCCGAAGCGATAAAAATGGTCAATGAAGCCGCCGAAGAGTATTTTATTGGCAATGCACAAATCTTGCGTAAGCTCGAAGCAGTAGAAAAAGCGATGGGCACAAATACTAAGTTTGTCGTGCCAGTTGGTTCTGATTTGGTCAATGTCATTAGTGAAATGGCAGGGATTGTGCCGTTGAAAACTAAATAGTTTTTTGGACCACTGATTGGACAGATGCGACTGATTTTTACAGATTTTTTCTTTAGTTCCTTACAGGATGACAAAAGAAAATCAGCGTTAATCAGTCGCATCAGCCTAATCAGTGGTCTGAAAAATCACTTACCAACCTCAGAATGTAACAACTCCAACCCAACCGCCGAACGTGGTTTGAAACCTGTCCATAGCTTTTCATTGGCATTTTCATTGAGATTTAGATACTTTTCGTAGGCTTGTTTCTTCAAATGAATACCTAAAAAAGCGGTAACGAAGTGCTGATTGATGTTGTTGATACGCCGTTCATTCCAAGCAGGTTCAGCGTAGCGATAATATTCATCGAAGTGTAAACCCGCTTTTAAAGATTCCGTCGGTGGGGGATTGGGCGCGATATTGTGCCGCGCATTCATATATGTCAACAAATAGCGGTCAGCATTCACAGCGCCTTTATAAATGGCTTTTATGCCGTCTTCATATCCCGAAATGTCGTCTTGACTGCCTGCAATAAAAAATGTAGGTATTTTTAAGCCTGCTAAACCTTCTGCATCCCAAACGCCGCGCTGCATACCCCACGGTGCAAATGCAACAACCGCTTTAACACGTGGGTCGAAAGAAGCTTTGTAAGCGGCATTATTCGTTGAACGCGCTTGAATCGCTTTGCTTCCACCTGACATTGCCCCGAAAAACGTATCCATTTTGGCACTGTATCCTGCACCTGCTACATTCAACACACCATATCCGCCCATCGAGTAACCAATAATAGCTGTATTATTGGCATCAACCAAACCCGAAAGGAAGTTTTTAGGCGTGGTTTTGCTGCGTTCCGCCATTTCGTTGATGACAAACAAAATGTCTTTTGAACGATTGAGCAGCGTGCTTTGAAAACCATTGGCATCTCGGAAAGTAGATTCTGTATGGTCAATTGCCACGACGACATATCCTTTTGAGGCTAAATTTTCCGTCAAATACGTCAATAACAAACGTGAACCGACATAACCATGAGAAACGACCACCAAAGGAAATGAACCGTCTTTATACTGAGGGGGGGCATTTCTTGTCGATCTGCCTTGAAAAGTGAACGGAATTAAGGGTCTTTTTGGATTATTGGCAATACCTAAGACTTCATCATAGGTTTCCATATCCTTTTCACCATCAGCGACGACGGCTGGATACCACACTTCAACTTTCAAGGGTCTATCATAAAAAGCATCTACACCACCTTTTGATTTTAGGATGTCAATTTGATTTTTGTTGACAAAATCAAGCGTTTGAACGCCGATTTTATACGTGCCTCTTGCCGACAATTCAGGTGCATCGGGCAAGGCATCGCCAATGATAAACGTGGATTCGTTGGGTGCTTGCGCAGCCGTTTGGGTTGTATTAAACGTTGAGAAAAATACAAAGCCGATTAGTATAATCAGCGATTTAGAAAAGTTGTATTTCATTTTTTGATTGAATTTTGATGATTTTTATATAGTCTTTTTAAATGTGAACCAAATTGACGGGGTGATTGCGAATCACCCCGTCAATAATCTGTTACTTAATTTCATTTATCTCCAAAATAACACTCGTTCTGCTGGATGTTAATTCCGGATTAAAACCCACAGACATCAAATAATCGCCCGAATAGACCCCCTCAGTATTGAGGGTTGTTTTAGTGTTCGGATAAAGATTCAACTCTTTAATGGTGTATTTTTTAGTTGGATTCAAACCTTTCATCTTAATCGGTTTAACCGTCAAAGTATTATAAAAATAACGGTTGGTCGTCACATAATTAAACATCACAGCCCGCGTCTGCGCTTCATTGACGACCATCGAAGACGCAAATTCATTGTCCCATGGATTAACAAGACGGTAAAAATCGCCTTTCCAAATCACTTCTTGAACAGATTTGTAGTTTTTCAAAGCCTGTTGACTGAATGCCAAATCATCTGCACTTAAATGACTCACCACAATATCGTAACCCATTTTGCCCATCATTGCCACATCTGTGCGGAACTTAATCGGCAACTTTGCCCAATCCGTAATGTGGTTGCAATGTGCAATCAATGGAAAATAATAAGACGATTCCCACTGAATAAAGACCCTTTCCAACGGATGCGTGTTGTCGCTCAACCAATATTCCGTAAAGTATTTCAAGGCTTCGTAGTCCACACGTCCGCCGCCGCCTGAACACAACATCATGGGTACTTTCGGGTATTTGGCGCGGATGCGTTCCAACACCTTGTACAAACCCTTGACATAATCCACATAGAGTTTTGTTTGGGCTTGTCCTGTTTTCTTTAAATATTCAGAATTGGCATTGTAAATCACTGCATTACAATCCCATTTAATGAAAGCTAAAGTAGGGTTTTTTGTAAAAAGCGTATCCAAAACGCCAAAAACATGGTCTTGTACTGAGGGGTTCGATAAATCCAAAACCAACTGATTTCGAAAGTAATGTTCTGGTCTTTCAGGTTGTTTGATGACCCAATCTGGATGTTTTTCGTAGAGTTCACTCTTTGGATTCACCATTTCAGGTTCGACCCAAATGCCGAATTTTACACCCGCGTTGGTCGCTTCTTTCACCAAATAGCCGATGCCGGTTGGCAATTTTTTTCGATTCTCTTGCCAATCACCCAACCCTGCTTTATCGTCATTGCGGGGGTATTTGTTGGCAAACCAACCATCGTCTAACAAAAACATATCAACGCCCAACTTCTTAGCGTCTTTAAACAAACCGACCAATTTGGGTTCATCAAAATCAAAATAAGTGGCTTCCCAGTTGTTTAACAGCGTCAAACGAGATCCTTCGCCATCTAACAGGCGATATTTCCTTGCCCAACGGTGCATATTGCGGCTGGCTTCGCCCTTGCCTTTATCGGAATATGTGTAAATAAACGAAGGCGTTGTGAATGACTGTCCCGCCGTCAAAGGATATTCAGACGCATGAGGACTGATGCCCGCAATCAAACGCAAATTGTCGTAAGTGTCCACCTCAAAATCCATCTGAAAGTTGCCCGACCAAGCCAAAGTACCGAGCAGCACCTTGCCTTCATCTTCTGTTGCAGGTTTGTCAAAAGACAACATAAAAGTAGGTGGTTGAAAAAGATTGGCGCGCGCGCCGAGTTTTGAATCCAAAACTTTGATGCCATGCGTCAAAAGCTCTTCTTCGGGCTTCATTTCGCGTCCCCAAACGCCGTGATAGTGATTGAGATAAAACTTATCGCCATTAAAATAGAGGTTAGCAGAAGCATATTTCTCTAAAACGGCTGTACCTTTTTCATTGTTTTTGATGACAGACCATTGCTCAACGGTATTTTCTTTGGCGTAGGTTTTATAAAACAACGTCACTTCAATGGGGTAGGCGGGGTCTTTTAAAACAACGGTTGTCAGACTGACATTGTCATCAATCTTTTGAACTGTATGACTGTCGTACAACAATTCAGTGGATGTATTGCCGTCCGCATGAGTAATCCGCAATGCCGGTTCAACCAAACTCCACGAACCGCTTGGCGTGTAAGCATGGTTGTAAATACCCGCATTGTCATCCGTAAATCGGTACTGGGTTTCGATAGTGGCATATTCACTCGCTTGCGACAAACGTTTGCCAAAATGATTGATAAACAAACGATTGGTCTTATCGGTCTGCAAAACAAGGGCATTGTCCTTGGTTTCGATGACAATAACCGCGTTTTTAGGTGCGCCAAAACCTTTTATAGTTTGGGCGGTCATAGAAAAATGGAAAAACGAGAGCGATACAAACGCCATCGTTTTGAAAATAGAGTTGGTTAAAAATTTCATTTATTCTTGTTGTTTAATAAAAAAATAAGAGCTGCCAAAGATAGTAAAAGCAGCTAAAAGATAGTCAAAAGGCATTTTTAAACTTCTTTTACAGCGATAAATCTTTTTTTTAACATCTAGGTAATAATCAAAAATTGTAAAATACCTCAATTCTAGTATTTTTAAAGACATACAAGATATCTGTTCACAACATCTAAATAAAGAAATCAGAATAGTTACATTTGCTTTCATAGAAACAGGCATTTATGATTTAATTTTCTCACCGATTTGATATTATCTTAAAATCAGAATACAACCACTTGGTATTTTAAATACTGGGGGGTATAAAAAAGGCTTTCGATAGCTATGCTTTTTTATTCTGAATGAAACAATTTTTTCCGATCTAATTAATTTTCCTTGTTTTCAAAGTATTGAGTTTCAATCAATACAACCGCGTATGTATTAATCATAATAAAAAAGGGGTTGTCAGATTAAGCCGAAGTGTATATACTCCCCTCAGTATATCAGGACATTTAATGTCATTTACTCATGTTACGCAGATCAAAGCCCTTTAGGGCTGACACCGTTTATAGAAAAGTCATGACAAATGAATTCTAAGGTGCGTAGCACCGACACCGATTA
>JAYSQG010000445.1:0-11507 GCA_043721685.1 Saprospiraceae bacterium
ACTGGCTTTCGATTAAAATTAGAACCAATATTTCAAAGAACTTCTTAACACAATGTTTTCTGTTCATTCTATAGGATTCTAAAATCTTCCTAAGATTGGTCGCTCTCCGTCATTTAGCTCGAAATACTTACCCGACACTATTAGATTGACTGACTACTCAGTATAAAGCACACAAACTTAGCTAAATCATACCTTTTGGGCTAATCACGAAACACAAAAACCCAAATATCCCTAAAAATGATTTATTTTACAACTTCATAAAACAAATTCAAACGACAATGACGATAAAACTAACGCATCTATTCCTACTATTGAGTACATTAACAATGGCTCAAAATAAAGCCTCAACGAAATATTTTCCACCCCCTCAGTATTGGCAGCATAAAACGCCGAATGAAATGGGTTTGGATGCGTCGAAAATCCAAGAAGCCATCACTTTTCACAAGGAAAATGAAATAAAGAATCCGCGCAGCATGGAGCAATCGCATTATCAATCATTTGGTAAAGAACCTTTTGGATTTGCGATTGGTCCATTTAAAGATAGAGGCGAACCGACGGGCGTAATTATCTACAAAGGTTACATTATTGCAGAATGGGGCGAGCCTTTGCGCTGCGATTTGACGCACAGTGTCACCAAAAGTTTTCTATCAACCGTCGTCGGCTTGGCGGTTGACAAAGGAATGATAAGAAATGTCACCGATACCGTTGCTTCTTATATGCCGCCGATTGAACTGTATGACCAGCCTTTGTTGCGCTCCGCCGATGATTTCGGAAAACCTGAAATGCTCACGCCTTTTGAAACGCCACACAACCGAACCATCACTTGGGACGACCTTTTGCGCCAAACAAGTGATTGGGAAGGCGCACTGTGGGGAAAACCAGAGTGGGCAGACCGACCTGATGTCGATGCAAAGACGTGGTTAACCCGTCCGAGACACAAGGCGGGTACTGTTTATGAATACAATGATGTGCGCGTCAATGCTTTAGCTTTGGCAGCATTGAGTGTTTGGCGCAAGCCGTTGCCTGTTGTTTTAAAAGAAAACATTATGGACGTTATTGGTGCATCAAATACTTGGCGTTGGACGGGTTATCGTAATTCGTGGATAGTTTTAGACGGTCAGCCTGTGCAATCGGTCAGTGGCGGCGGACATTGGGGCGGTGGCATGATTATAAATGCCTACGATATGGCGCGTTTTGGTCTTTTGACCCTCAATAAAGGCAATTGGAATGGCAAACAACTGATTTCTGAACAATGGATTAAGCAAGCAACCACGCCGACAAGTTGTCAACCAGGCTATGGTTACATGAATTACTTCCTCAATACAGACCATAAAATGTTGCCATCTGCCCCCCTCAGTAGTTTTTGTCATATTGGTAACGGAACGAATATGGTTTATGTGGATAAAGAGCATGATTTGGTCATGGTTGTCCGTTGGATTGACAATAAATCTTTAGATGGTATGGTAAAAAAGGTTTTGGATGCGTTTGGAAAATAAAATTATCCAATAACAAGTATTAAACAAATGAAAATTATGAAGCGGAACACATTTTTAGCCACATTGGTTTCAGCAATAGCTGTCCCAATGGTGGCGTGTCAAAAGGTCGTTGACACAACAAAAAGATTGTTGAAAGGATTTAAAATCAATGCCGATGAAGGACGTATTCACGGACACATTCAACTCAAAGGTGTCAATGCCAATATGATTGACATTAAAGTTTCGGGTAAAGACACAAACGGCGATTTGCTGTTTTTTGAACAAACTAGTCTTTCGCAAGGCAAAGGAACGCCGCTTCATGTGCATCATTTTCAAGATGAAATCTTTCGCGTCATTGAAGGAGAATATCAATTTCAAGTCGGTGAAGACAAATTTCATCTGACAGTTGGTGATTCTATCTTTTTACCTCGAAAAGTGCCTCATGCGTGGACACAAGTTGCTGAAAAAGGAAAACTCTTGGTGATTTTACAACCTGCGGGCAAATTAGAAGCGTTTTTTGTTACCATGTCAGCACTAAAAAGTGAACCCACAAAAGCAGAAATAGATAAGATTTTTGCGGATAATGAGATGGAGGTCGTTGGACCGCCTTTGAAACTGGAATAAGGGTGGAAATGAACGCTTTTTTGTGCTTAAACGTATCGGATATTTTCAAAATATCCGATACGTAAAGGCATAGAAAAAGGCTCAAATACTGAGGGGGTCATTCTTTACGCGTTGCCTTTGGTTGATTCATGGCAGCAACTTCAAATTTTGTCACACGCTCAAAAGTCAACCCTTTAAAATAAAGAATAAACGCCAAATTGTCGGGTGTTGCACAATAGACGCGCCATTCTGTTTCCTCATTCAAAGGCACAATCATTAAAAGCGGCTGCACATTTTCCTTGTATTTCACAATGGATTGCTTGATTTCGCCGTAGGATTCATGGATGGCGGGCATAGATTGTATAAAAAGCGCATCAAATTGTTCAACGACTTTTAAATAAAATGCCTTTTGAAAATGTGTTGGCTTCGGGTCATAAATCAAGGGTTCGATTTCTAACAGCACACGCCATTTAAAGGTGCGCCGCCATATTTTTACCTGTCTGGAAACGTCAAAAACAGGGGAATCATAGCCTTGAAACTCTTGCATTCCCATGCTACCCCAAAAGTCATTCTTTGCCGTGTACAACATACTGTACGACCATTTTGCTAATAAAGCGATGACTAACATGCCGATAATACCATACATACGCTGCTTGTTTAGTTGAAAACGTTATTTAAAAACACCCGTGCTTATTGACCAACCATCAAATGGTTTGATCGTCGCACAATTCGGACTGCCATCTTTCCCACGTCCATTGACCTTTGTTTCAAGGAAAAAAGGCGTGTTTTCTGCTATTTTATCAAGCATAACCCATGTAATATTCCTTAACGGAATTTTTAAACGCCGATTCCAACAGGAATCAATTTGCCCCGCAGAAGTACCAATATTGATATAAATAAAACGACCATTCCGCATGCCATGAATACTGTCGCCAAAAAAATCGGGTGCCCCGTCCACGTCTGCTTTTACTTCTGCCGTCAAGTTAAAATGCAAATCCTGTGCGTCAGATATTTGTTTTTGAATGGTGTCATAGTCCGTGCCTTTGCCTTTTTGTAAGCCAAAAAGCACACTTTCGGGTGGATTTTCTAAAATGATATGCAGTTGTATCGTCTTTTTCATCTTTAACGGTTGATAGTACCTTCGTTTCTGAAAACAAAATGCAATGCTGTTGTGAAATGATTTTTATTACGGCAAAAATAGGACGAATATTTTTACAAAAAGTACTTTTATACTGAGGGGGTAATAAGCTGTAATCTTGTGATTGTTTACGATATTGCCTCTCTATGATTTTCAATCAATTTATGCTTAAAAAAACAACAACAAGAAACTGTCAACAATGTCCAAACAATCCACGAATCGTCCATTTTCATTGGTAATTGCTTATAATCTTTGCTTTTTAGGACTCTGCATGAGCGTTTATTCGTGTGAGCAAAATGAACAAATGCAAAAGAGTACGATGTCCACGGGCATTGATACGACGCTAAGTCCTGAAATCTATATTGATTTGGAAAAAGAACTAAAAAAACATCCTAAAAAATCAGAAACCGTCACGGTGACTTACGATGCGTTCTTTAAAACACGCAAAACATTTAAGGGTTATGCTTTGGCTACTTTCATTGATTCTATTGCCTCGGCGAATGCATTCGATACGACAAACGCTTTGGTCGTTTTTGAATGTAAAGATGGTTACAAGCCTGTGATGGATATGTCGAAAGTCATGGCAAACAAAATGGGCTATATCGTTTATAAAGATGTTTCGCAAAAAAACGCTTGGGCGGATTCTATTGCCACAACATTTACACCTTATTATGTGTCGTGGACAAATGTTAAAAAAGAAGACCACACATATATGTGGCCCTACGGATTGGTAGGTATTCGTTTGAAAACGGCAGCAATGGAATATAAAGCGATTTATCCTTATCACAATGCCGATTTGGTCAAAGGGTTTATGCTTTTTCGCAATAATTGTATGAGATGTCACGCCATTAACAAAGTGGGCGGTTCGATGGGGCCAGAACTCAATGCGCCCAAAAATATTACGGAGTATTGGACAGAAGAAGATATCATCTCTTTTGTGAAGTCGCCCACGTCTTTCCGTTTTAACAGCCAAATGCCCGCTGTAACAGGCTTAACAGATGCCGAATTGCAGGAGATTGTGGCTTATTTGAAAGGCATGAAGGAACATAAAGTGTTGTAAAAATGGCTTTTGAGGGTTTTATACTGAGGGGGGGAGCAAACGACGATATTTTACAATTTCCGATACATAATATAAGCATTCGTCAGTCCCAAAGTCTGATGTTGAAACGCATCAGGTATCTCGCCAATAATATCAAAACCCATTGATTGCCACAGTTTTACGGCGTGGACATTGCTTTTTATGACAATATTAAATTGCATCGCTGAATAGCCCAATCGTTTGGCTTCTGCCAAAGAAAAAGCGCACATTTTGCGACCAATACCTTGCCCAAATACTGAGGGGGGTGTCATATAACCCGCATTAGCGATGTGTGAACCGAGACCAGGTTGATTGTCTTTGATGATAAATGTGCCGACGATGTCTTTATGTATTTCTGCGACATAAGTGTGTTTATCGGGATTCATCCAATAAGACAACAGGACTTCTTTGGGTGAATTTGGGTCAAAAGTATAGGTGTCGCCAGAGGCGATAACGGCTTTGATGATGTCCCAAATTTGATCGGCATCTGTGGCATTGGCTTTTCTAATATTCATGTGGTAAAGGTATGTTAAACCGTTTCAAAACGATAACCACGACCATGTACATTCGCAATTTTCAATGAGGGATCGGGCTTCAATATTTTGCGCAAACGGGAGACAAATACGTCCACGCTGCGGGTAATTAATACACCTTCGTCGCCCCAAACAGCTTTGAGAATGGTATCTCGTTCAAGCAATTCATTTTTATGTGTACAAAACAATTCAAGGAGTTTGGACTCTTGAAAAGTGAGTTTTTGCTCGATATTATTTATCAAAATGGTTTGATTATGGGTATCAAAAATAGAGTCTCCAATAGCAATATGGTGTGTCAAATCTGTATTTTCGGGCTGAATTAATGTATTTGTAGGCAACAAAACACTCTTTTTAGGAAAATCGCGATAATAAAAATAGCCAATAAATGCCATCCCAAAAACCAGTAATCCGCCCAAACCAATCCCTAACCCCCAATAACCAACCCCTAATACTGAGGGGGTGCTGAAAGCGACTGAAAAGTTCAAACAATCGTGGTTTTGAGTGCGTCCAACGCACGGCACTTCATTATTTTCTGTAAAATCAACCGATTTATAGCCTAAAACCAGTAAATATTCACTGCAATCCCGAACTTGTACATCGTATTTGTTTGTGATGTTATACAGATCAAAACTTTTTTGTAGAAAAGCGGGCAAACTGTCGTAGTTAAAAGCGTGTTCAAGCCTAACTTGATAAGTATTTTCTGCGGTCTGTTTGACGGCTTCAATCGTCGTCGTCGAGTCACCCGCTTGTTTCAACAACAAATGGGCTGTTCGCCGCAAAGCTAAATTGATGCGTTCGGACAATTCCTGCTGCTGCACAGCAGATGTGTTGCTTGCAAAAAACGCAAACAAAGTGCCACCGCTAATACAGAAAAACAGGGCAGGAATAATGACATACCGATTTATCTTTTTGCTCATAGCCTCAAAGTTAGGGCATTGATTTCAGATTAAAAGAGGTTTTACATTTGCGTTACACTCTTTTACATTGTTTTTTGTGTATATTGAGAGGTTTGGGGGTAACTTTGTTTTATTAGTTCTTTTTCCACTGAACGATTTTTTGCCCTTCTGAACGAAGTGAAAGAATCTAAATATTATTTTATTCAGGTTCTTTCACTTCGTTCAGAAGGGCAAAAAAAAATAACATATTTCTTCAACAATTAAAACAGTTCATCATGCAAGCAAAAACAAAGTATCTATTCGTCTTTTTATTATTTGCCCTAAATTTTACGGCATTAAATGCCCAAGCTGGGGTTTCTTATGCCGATTATTTGACAAGTCTTAGGTTGACAGCGCCCTATCTGACCAAAGATATGCGGCAAGAAGTCAAGCAAAACAATGAATTTTTGCGAACAAGCAACGGAGAAGGCACTGTTTTCCATGCTAATCCGCTTTTACTCAATGGCGAGCTATTGGATTATGGTGCATTTGATTTGAATAGCAAGGGTGTACTAACAGTTGTCAAAGGCGACCCTGAATCAAAAGACGCAAAGCCGATTCCTTTTTATGTGTCCATCCGCAGAAATGGTGAAATCATTTCTGATAAAAAGATGTCGTTTTTGAATAAAGCCCTATACAAAGTTGAATTATCTGACATTTTCTCTTTCAGCAAGCCTGGTGATATGTTGATTATCAACCCTGCACGGTCGGAGGATTGGAGAGCTAAAAGAATATTGAAATTATTGGGTACTGGTGGTTGTTAATCGCTTTTAAATACATTAAAAATGACTAAAAAGTGTCTATTCGCTGCGGTTATTGCTGTCATGGTTTTTAACATAAACGGCATTGCACAAAACAAATTCAGCAATTGTTCCGCTATTTTTCTCAATCAAAAAATGGTGGTAGATGATTATTCGCCGAAAGGCAAATGTCTATTGCAAACAACGACTACGGGACAATTAACTGTCTGCACCGCTGTTTTTAAAAATGACAAATGGCGAGCCGTTGATAAAATTCCGTTTAGAATTACGATTCGAGATGGCGAAACGAAGACATTATTGTCGTATTCAGATAAAACGTACAAAAATATTGATATAAACACCGTCTTATCGAAGTGTCGCAAAGGCGATTATATCTTGATCCGTGTGCTGAAAGATGAGTATGCGTTGCCGCATAATGAGATTTTGGTGGAGTGAAAAATACTGAGGGGGTATTTTAGTCTTAGGAAATTTTTTAAATTTCCTAAGACTACTTTGAATCCGGTGCAGGCTTCTTTTTTTCAACCTTCGGCGGCATTTTACCTATCGCAAAATACAGATTAAACCCTGCAAATGGACGTGCATTGACAACATTCTTCTTATTAGTTATTTCATTAGGTTTACTACTAACATTGTAATCAATAGTTGTCATTTCGTCGCCAAGTTGAGCCACTATTCCTGCGTGAATATCTAATCCAAACCGTTTATATATTATTATATTTTTCCCGAAAATGGGACCTAAAGAGACCTTATCTGTCTTCTTTAATGTATAAACATTGTATTGTGTTGAAGACTCACTGCTTTTGTACTTATAAAACTTTTGTAATACCACGCCTACAAACGGGGATTGATTCCATCTGTCACCTTTGAAATAATATCTTGATTGTAATGACCATACAGTTTTGGTATTATGATAAGAATCACCATCCCAACTTCTTGCGCTGAATGATATTTGCGTGCTTATATTTTTATTTAATTTTATTTCAAATCCTGCATCAGCAACAGCATAGCTGTTTGTGTCTTCGAATAAAAGTAAAACGGCACCTTTGAACATAGCCCTTTGTGCGTGAATAGTATCCATCAAAAACAAGGTAATTAAAAGAGAGAATACGATGCGGTTTGCTTTCATTTTTGGTCTTAATTTTTAAAAGTGAAGAAATAAGATAAAAATAGAATAACAAAGCTAATCTTTTAAAACATTTACCACACATTAATTGTGTGGTAAATGTTTTAAAAAACTATTCATTACGCATTTTCTTACTCTCTCCTTTACCTTTTCCCCCTTTCATCTTCGCATTTAAAGCATAAGTAAACGTCAAAAGTCCATAACGACCTAAAGAACGCACCACTTCTTCTTGAATATAGTTGCCATCTGCTACCCGATTAATACCTGTGTTTTTGTTCAACACGTCCACAACCGTCAAACGCAATTCCATGGTGCGGCTTTTATCAAAATATTTGGTCAAAGCCAGACTTAACAACGGAATACCAGGTGTTGTGCCAAAGGTTTTACCCGACAAAATGGTGTAATCGAATGTCGAATTGAAGCGCATAGTGAGGGGTAGTCCAATCGTCATATCCGCCTCGTAATTATATGTCCAATACCACTGTTGAAGGTTCTTTTGAAACGAATAATCGGTTTTTGAATAGCGCACAACAGCCTTTAAACTCAACTCAAAGGTATCGGGCATTTGAAATTCTGTCCTAAAACTAGTCGAAACATTGTAGCGGTCATTGATATTTTCAACACCATTGATAAAACTGGTACCACGTGCCACCGAACCACTTGACGACACATTCATACGCATCCTTTGTTGCCAAAAACGAATGCCATAAGATACATGACCGTCTCCTTGATAAGCCGTAGGCGTGTTGATGGGCTGTGTAACACGTCTAAAAAGCGTATCAATGGTCATCATATTCGCAATTTTATTCGTCGAATACGTGCCATTGAAGTTGGCGTTAAAATACGTCAGCGTCTTCTTATTGACATTGCTGTAACGCAACCTCAAACGATGCGCATACTCTGGTCTTAAATCTTTATTACCGATGTATAAATTCAAGGGATCGCTGTTGTCTCTGACGGGTTGTAATTGGTCAATAGATGGTTCATTGACATCCGTTTCGTAAGTAAAATTCAAGCGTTCTTGCTTGGAAAAATTATAATCCCAACGCATATTTGGTAATAAATACTGAAATGTTTGCTCTAAATTATCATTTCGGGTAATAAATTCACCTTTTAAAACCGAATTTTGAAATTGCAAACCTGTTGAAAAATTATACTTTGTACCACCCAAAACCCGCAAATTTGTACCGACTCGATGATACATAAACGTATTGTTGTAGAGATTACTCAAATCCGTATTCACCGACAATATTTCACCATTTTTAATATTGAAAACATCTCTATTGGCATAGTTATCGGCAAAACCAATGCGGTAATTACCCTCTAAAATGACCTTTTTACTGAGGGGTTCTGTGTAAGAAACAGTCGTCGTATAGTTGTTACGACGGTTTGTTCTATCGTCCGTTTGGTCAATCGTATCGTTGCGATAAGCAAACCCCGTGGCATCAAAATAATTTATTTTCGATTGCAAGGCTGCGTCACGTTCGCTGGTATTTCGGCTATACGAAAAGTTGATAGAACTCGTCCGCCCAGGTTTGCCTAAACGTCTGCGCAACAAAAAATTGGTTGAGCCGCCAAACCCCCCCCCCTCAGTAAATGAATGACGTTTCTGCTGATTTTGTAATAATGTATCGCCTTTCAGATTTCGGGAATCAGAGTTGCTTTCAGAGTTGTTTTCTGTAAAAGAACCACTCACTGCAACGCAAAAAGAGGTCAATGAATCTATTTTTTGATCAATCGTGGCGTTGATACGATGATTTTTATTGGCCGTTTCTGTTGTCGCTTTGGCGTGCGTAAAAAACGTCGTCGTGGGCAAGTAATTCTGCCTGTCAACTGTCCTATCGTTCAACGTATTTTGATTATTGTAAAAATAACTGGCTGTCAGTTCCGTCTTTGAAGTCAGATTATTGGTGAAATTAATGCCACCACTTTTAGTTTCTTGAAAACCTTTTGACGCATTTTGCCCTTGTTGCGGGTTATTAAAGTTACCGCCGCCGCGTTTATTCCCTCCTGTAAATGAAGCGAAATCTTCTTGAGCAAAACCAGTGCGATTGATATTATTGGCTGCGCCCAAAAGCGTAATATTTTGCTTTTCAGAAAAACTATTGTAGTTCAAACGCCCTAAATAACGGTCGTCAGTGCCATAACCCGCAGTCAATTTTCCTGAATTGGTCTTCTTCAAATTGGTTTTCAAGCGAATATTGATGGTCTTTTGTCTAACCCCATCGTTAATACCTGTAAAAGCAGATTGATCACTCTTTTTGTCATAAGTTTCAACGGATTCAATGGCATCTGCAGGCAGATTTTGCAGCGCAATTTGTACATCTGAACCAAAAAACGGCTTGCCATTGACCAATATTTGCTGCACTTCTTCGCCTTGTGCCTTCACCGAACCGTCTTTTTCTATTTCCATGCCTGGCAATTTTTTAATTAAATCACCCGCCATGGCATTGGGTTGTGTTTGGAAACTTTTGGCATCAAAAGCCATCGTATCGCCTCTGATTTGAACAGCTTCACGGGTCGCTGTGACAACTGCTTCATCGAGTAATTTACTGAGGAGGAGCAATTTTAAGTTGCCGATATCGAGTGTATCGAAACGACTGCCTGTCGCCAGGATTTCGCGGCTGTAAAATTCATAACCGATATAGCTGATTTGCAAAAGAAAACGCGTGGCTTGATCTTCGCTCGAAAATTTAAAATCGCCGTTGTCATTGGTTTGTCCTTGCGCATAAATTGTAGAGTCGGGCAGATGCATCAAAGAGACAGCTGCAAAAGGCAAAGGCGTTGTCGTTTCGTCTAATATCGTCCCACGAATGGTTGATTGTGCGGTTGCCGTCTCCAAAACAAACAAAAACAGAGCAAAAAAGACGGTTTTCAAGAAAAATTGGTCGGATAAATAATTGGATTTCAGAATAGACATTAGGTTTAGTTTTACGACAGGCTTGATTTACGAGCCTGCGTTTTTATAGGAAAGTAGTTTTGACTTTGATTCGGGAGCAAAGTTAAAAGGGAAAAGAGTAGATAGTGTGTTAATGCCCTTAACTCTATCCAAACAACGTTTTCGACATTACAAACGACTTCGGCAACATCTATAACCTTCTTTATAGGCATCCATTCGAAAAGTATAAATGATTTTATAGTGCTTATTTTTGTTGATAAACTTAAAAGGAGGTAAATTTGTCAAAAAAAAGATGGGTAACGAAAGTTTATTGCAAAGAATTACTGTCAATCCGCTTGTTTGTGGCGGTCGTCCGTGTATCCGTGGTATGCGTATTCGTGTATCCGATGTGCTTGATTTATTGGCAAATGGTTTAACGCCAGAGGACATTGTCGAAGAATTGCCAGATTTGACATTAGAAGACATACAAGCCTGTCTTGTGTATGTCGCCCGTCGTTTTGAACACCCTATTTTACAAGCTGCTTAAAAAAAAGCGTACTATGATTTGGCTTGATGCTCAACTGCCACCCTCATTAGCTCAATGGATTATAGAAAATCTTGATGAACCTTGTGTAGCTGTTCGTGACATTGGGTTACGTGATGCGGCTGATTTTGACATTTACAAACAGGCTAAGACCGCCAATGTCATTGTTATGACAAAAGACAAAGACTTTGTGGATTTGCTTTATGTTCATCGTTCACCTCCTAAAATCATTTGGCTAACCTGTGGGAATACTTCAAAACAAAAACTAAAGGAATTAATGACTTTGCATTTGCATCAAGCATTGCGCATTTTAGCTGCGGGAAATGATCTAGTTGAGATAAATTAGTTCTTCCGTCATTCTTCTACTTTTGTACTTTTGGTAAAGAAATCACCTCAATTCTCAAATTTCCGCTTTTAGACTTCCTTAAAACATTAAAAC
>JAYSQG010000446.1:0-4700 GCA_043721685.1 Saprospiraceae bacterium
CAGATTTTCACTGATTTTTTTTTCATTCTTTAAGGAAAAATCAGTGAAAATCTGTTGAATCAGTGTCATCTGTGGTCAAAAAAATCATTTAGTATCAAAAAGAATATCCGTTTCAGGCTCTAAAAGGTCTTCTGCACTGAGGGGGTGCTGTTTTTTGTTCATCCGATTCAGAAGAATGATGGAAAGGATACCCATAACGATGTTATAAAAAAGCTGAATGGTAATAAACATAATATTGGCAAACGAAAACCCATCTTCACCCTTCACACCATATAATAACAAAGCAGAAGTAGCCAAAAAATGATACGTCCCCATGCCGCCCGGCGAAGGGATGACGATGCCAAAAGTACCAAAAACAAAAACCGTTAAGGCTGCCATAGCCGTCAAATTAGCCGTTGGCGCAAAAGCAAAAAAGCAGAGATAGGTCATCATATAATACATGACCCAAATATTGATGCTGTGTAAAATAAAGACAGGTAGGTTTTTGACATCTTTAATGGTTTTTAAACCTTCTGAAAATTTTTCAACAATATGCCAAACACGATTGATAAGCGGTAATTGAGCGATTTTCTTACGAAAAACATAAAAAAGAACCATAATCAGAACGCCAAAAGCCATCAAACCAATAAAAACAGGATGTTGAAATAAGCGAAATGTACCATCACCACTGCCCATATTGTCGTCAAGCCATTGCCATAAAAGGTCGTATTGAAGCAGAAAAGAAAACCCAACAATAATCGCTAAGGTTATCAAATCCAGAATGCGGTCAACGACAACTGTTCCCATGACCCGACTGACTGACATACCTTCCGCCTTTGCTAAAGCGCTTGCCCGCACGACTTCCCCTGCCCGTGACATCCATAAATTGGTAAAATAACTGATATTAACAGCAAAAAACGAGTTCAAAGTCTTTGGTCGAAAGCCTAAAGGATGAATGAGCATATTCCAACGAATCGCCCGACTCCAATTTGAAATAGAAAAAGCCACAAGCGTCATCGCAATCCAAAAGAGATTGACTGAGCGGAAATCGGCTATGAGTTTGTTGATAAATGGACTTGGTGGCTTACCGTCAAGACGTAATTGCTCTTGAAAGGCAGTGTTTTGAC
This sequence comes from Saprospiraceae bacterium, assembly GCA_043721685.1. Taxonomy (GTDB): domain Bacteria; phylum Bacteroidota; class Bacteroidia; order Chitinophagales; family Saprospiraceae; genus JAAFJT01. The sequence goes on from JAYSQG010000446.1 coordinate 1,107, forward strand.
TGTTGTAAAGCCAAACCATGATGGCAAAGCCAATGCCTAAAAAGAGCACGTATTTGAGAATACTAATCAGATGTTTTTTCACAAGAAAGGAGTGCTGTTATTATTAATGCCTAAACGACGTTGTTAGATGATTTATTTCAAGAAAGGAAAGCGCAAAATTAGAATTTATTGTTGATTTTAATATCAAAACGAGAGAATACTGAGGGGGGGATTGAAAAACAGAATTCCGAAATCTTTAAGATTTCGGAATTCTGAATCGCTACGAAGTTAAACCGCTTCTTCTTGCATGCGTTGTTGCTCAAATATTTCGGCATAATAGCCACCATTTAGCATAAGTCGGTCATGTGTACCTTCTTCGGCAATTGAGCCATTTTCTAAAACGATTATTTTATCAAATTGTAACATGCCGTGGATACGGTGCGTGATGATAATGGACGTTTTATCCGCCAAAGCCTCGTTCAAATAGCCTAAAATGGTTTGTTCCGTTGTAGTATCCACAGCGGATAAACAATCATCGAGTAAGACAATATCAGGTTGTTTTATCAAGGCACGGGCTATCGAAATACGTTGTTTTTGACCACCAGATAGGGTAACACCACGTTCACCGACGATGGTATCAAAGCCATTTGACAAGCCCATAATATCGTCATAAACCGCAGCATGACGTGCGAACTGTTCAACTTCTGAACGTTCAGCGTTCCCTTTTTTGCCAAAGGCAATATTGCCCGCAACGGTATCCGAAAATAGGAAAACGTCTTGTGGTACATAGCCCATTTGTTGCCTTAAAGTATCAAGAGGGATATCCCGAATGTCCTGGCCATCAATCAAAATAACCCCCTCAGTAACGTCGTACAAACGGACTAATAAATCGGCGATTGTCGTTTTTCCACAGCCTGTCTTGCCAATAATAGCGAGTTTTCCACCCTTTTTCAAGCGGAAACTGACGTTTTTCAAGGCAACGATACCTGTATCAGGATAAGTGAACGACACGTTTTTAAATTCAATATCACCTTCTAAGGGTTGATTGAACGTAGATGTTGTTCGATGCTCAATTTCTGGTTTCGTATCCAAAAACTCGTTTATGCGTTTTTGCGAAGCCGCTGCTTGCTGTGTCAATGAAGCAATCCAACCGATAGATGTGACTGGCCAGGTCAACATGCTGACATAAATCACAAATTCTGCGATATTGCCAGGCGTAATATTGCCAGCAACAACTTGCAAGCCGCCGACATAGACTGTAATGATGGTACTTGCACCGATGCACAACAACATAACCGGAAAAAAAGCATTGTCAATAACAGCTAAATTGAGCGCTTTTGTCTTGTAAACTTCACTTTGAGCGGCAAAATGATTGACTATGGGCTCTTCACGAACATAAGATTTGACAACGCGGATACCCGAATAGGCTTCTTGTGCCGACGAATTGAGCGATGCCAATTGCCGTTGAATAATTTCAGAACGTCGTGAAATTTGAATGGACACATAATATATACCCGCCACAAGAAAAGGCAAAGGCAGCAAAGAATAAAAAGTTAGGGTTGGACTGACCGCTATCATAGAGTAAATTGTCAAGGCAAATAGTGTCACAAGATTGGTACCATATAGCACTGTCGGACCTAAATAGTTTCTCACTTTATTAACATCTTCTGTGATGCGGCTCATCAAATCACCTGTAGAATTGCGCTTGTAGAAAGCGAGATTGAGGGCTTGATAATGGTCATAGATGCCTTTACGCATATCGTATTCGATAAGCCGAGACATGACGATGATGGTTTGGCGCATAAAATACATGAAAATACCCATCAAAAGAGCGAAAACCAGTACCATGACGCCAAAAAACAAAAGGCTTTTGCCCAAAATGCCATATAGACCATCTTGTAAATTAAAGCCATTTGTCAAGTGGTAAAGACCAATATTGTCAACGACAAGGTCAAGAGCACGGCGCAACATTTGAGGTTGAAGGATGCGGAAATAGTTGGAAATGGTCACAAAAGCGATACCTGCGAGCAAGTGTATTTTGTATTTCCAAAAATATTTATTGAGAGACTTGAGATGTTCCATGTATAAAAGAAAGCTAAATTCAAAAAAGAGATGATTAATGAAGCGTGCAAAGTTAACCGTTTTCTCAGCTAAATGTTTAGACACAGACTTTAGTTGTGTTTTTTTAGACAACAAGATGAAAAAACTTTACAAAAAATTAATCTTTTGTAAATACTGTAGCCTGTCACAGTTTTGGGCAATTTGGGATTTTGTAGAGTAGTGATGGTGTTATATTTGTTCTATTAAAAGGAGAGATACTTACTGACAGGCATCTAACCCAACTTTAAACAAAAAAACACAAAAATCAGAATTTTTTTGCTAAAAACTGAAATGAACAAGTTTTGACTGCCTGTCAACTCTTGTTCATTCTTTTTTTACCGTTTTTTTCACACTGGCGGATTTTCCAATTCTATGTTTTCTTCAAATTCCAATTCTAAAAACTCTTTAGGCAGACGTTTTGAGGCTTTAGCGCCCAATTCACGTATTCGTTCTGCTCTACCCACGAGGGTGTCGCCGTATTTTCGGCTGTCATTCAGTTTGTTCATGGCATCGTGATAAGCGGTTTGTGCGCCATCCAAACGATGTCCAATTTGTTTCAAATCTTCTACAAAAGCGACAAATTTATCGTATAATAAGCCGCTTTGACGCGCAATTTCGAGCACGTGTTTCTTTTGATTTTCTTGTTTCCAAATAAATCCAACGGTTCTCATGGTTGCCATAAGTGTTGTTGGGGTGACAATAAGTACATTTTTATCGAGCGCATCGGTGAATAAAGTCGTGTCTTCCTGCATTGCAAAACTAAACGCGGATTCAATCGGGACGAACATAATGACGTAGTCGAGGGAATTTAGTTGATAAAGTTTGGCATAGTTTTTATCGCTTAAATCACGAATATGCGTTCGTAAACTATCAATATGCGCCTTCAAAAATCGCGTTTTTACTGAGGGGTCATCATGGTTGAAAAATTGTTCAAAAGCAGTAAGTGATACTTTAGAGTCAAGTATAAGTTGTTTGTTTTCAGGTAATTGGATGATAAAATCTGGGCGACGTTGCTGGCCGTTTTCGTCAGTAAAAGAAAATTGAGCATCGTAATGCACCCCCCTCAGTAATCCTGATTTTTCAAGTAGTTTTTCGAGTTGCATTTCACCCCAATCTCCTTGGATTTTAGAATCGCCCCGTAAGGCAGATGTTAGGTTGTGGGCATCAGAACTCAATTGTTGATTGAGTTTTACAAGCCCTTCGATTTCAGTTTTGAGGCTGATGCGTTCACGCGTTTCGTCAGAAAACCGACGACTCATATTGTCTTCAAAGTCCTTGATTTTTTCACGAAGGGGATTCAATAAGTCGTTCATTTGGGTTTGATTCTGTTGGGTGAAACGCTGGCTTTTTTCTTCCAACAAACGATTCGCAATATTTTCGAATTCGGTTTGAAAGCGTTGTTGTAGTTGTGTTAATTCACCTTTTTGAAGATTGAGTTTTTCGTCGATGTGTGCGTTTATTTGTTCGAGCGAAGCGAGTTCTTTATTTAAATCAATGATTTTCAGTGTTTTATCG
>JAYSQG010000447.1:0-2951 GCA_043721685.1 Saprospiraceae bacterium
ACCTAAATATTGCGTGCCATCATGGAAGCCAAAAGGGTAGGTGGCATCTCCGAAAAAATACATCAAAGCCCAATAGCCGAGCAAAATAGCAGCAGCAATGATAGCGACATTTCGTTTACTAAACGACACGCAAATCAATGTACCTAACATATAAGCAATGCCAATACGCTGTAAAACGCCCATTATCCGCAAGTTATGGTAACTTGACAAAGAATTGAGAAACAAAGTCAAGCCCAAACCAATCGCAAAAATCATGATGCCGCGCTTGATTATTTTGACATACAAAGCTCGTGGCGCACCATTTTGATATTTTTTCAAAGAAAACCAAGCGGCGACCCCCACAGTAAAAAGGAAAAAAGGATAGACAAAATCGGTCGGTGTCCAACCCGACCACTTGGCATGTTCCAAAGGCGGATAAATGAAAGACCACGTTCCGGGGTTATTGACCGTAAACATGAGCGCAATCGTCAGACCGCGAAAGACATCAAGCGCCACTAAACGTTGCGAATTTTGAACAGGCATAATAAAGATGAATTTTGAATGATTAAAATACGAATAAGAGTCTGAAATTTCCCTACTTCATAACTCATCATTCATACTTATTTAGAGGTTTAAAGCTACTGAAAAAAGGACAATTCAAGGCTGTTGATAACTTTTTTTTACCCCCCTCAGTATTTTCTCTTGATTTTTCGAGAAATAGGACTAATTTTGCGCGCTGTTTAAAGAAATGGTCCGGTAGCTCAGTTGGATAGAGCAACTGCCTTTAAGTAAAATAGGAGCCTTCGTTCAGAAAAAGAATGGGCGAAGTGGACGGTGCCGTATCGGTGAAGCCTAAAATTTCAAAAGAAATCATGGTAATACCGAGGAAATTCCTAATCTTTGGGTATGAAAATACATCATACTAAGACGAAAGGAGATTTAGGCGTTTTGAAATCTCAAGCAGATTTATGTAGTAAAGGTTATCTTGTTTGTCTGCCGCTTTCCGAACATGCACCTTTTGATTTGGTCGTTTATAAAGACAATAATTTCAAAAGAGTTCAAGTTAAGAGTCGTACAATTGATAAAAATGGTTGTATTACTGTTCGATTTGAACATAGTTATTCGGATAGTAAAGGCGTACATACTCAAAAGGTCAATCGTGAAGAAATTGATTTTTATTGTGTGTATTGTTTGGACAACGATACTTGTTACTATTTTGACCCAAAATTTTGGGACAATGACAAAACTCTGTCTTTGAGGGTAAAAGCACCGAGAAATAATCAAATAGCGAATGTCAAATTTGCTAATGATTATCGGGAAGTTCCGTAGAGACTAAACGCATCGCACCTGAAATGGTGAAGTTATAGTCCAGACCATCAAATTTCGAGTCAATCGGAAGTGGTGAAAACCATAGTGGTATGCTAAGCAGTAGGTCATTGGTTCGAGTCCAATCCGGATCACATTTCAAGCAAAAGTCCTTGTAAACGTCAGTTTTCAAGGACTTTTTTTTGCTCCAAAACAAATACGGGAGTACAAATTCTCTACGATTTTATCAGTAAATTCAGCAAACCCTTAATGCGTAATTGTCTTTCATCCAAGCTTTCCTCATTCAATTCCTTATAGCTTTGAAATAAAGTATCAAAGGCTTGTTCAAAGTTTTTGGCAGCTTCTTCTTCCGTTTCGGCTTTGCCGAAGGTGTCCAACATTTCTGATTTTATGATATAATTATCGTCATCGTCGCGTTCAACTTTGCAATGCAGACGGTCATGCAACGCGTAGGTGTTGTTGTCGTTTTTGATAGCGTCAAAGGAATAGGAAATTTCCGTTGAGGCATTCACCATATATTCTGCCAAAATCTTTGATTTACCTGTGATTTTACCATTGACTCTCGTGATTTGTACTTTCCGATAGAACATTTCATGCTCCATGATGGGTTCTTCTTGCTTAATATCAACCAATAACGCATCTCTTTGACCGATGGTCATGCGGCGAATCGGGTAAACAGGCTCGACTTGCCCATCCGTTTTCATATTCACAATCGCCATTGGGCTGTTGCCTGCTGCATTTGTGAAGGCATGAAACAGATGCACGATATTGTTGCGGCGTTCCACATCTTTGAACCGCACACGAAGGTATTCGTTGAGTTTACGCGGGTCGGCGGCGACAGTGACTAAGTTTTCGAGTTCTTTTGCAACGACGGCACGTTGTGCAGAGAAATCAGCGGCAACAAGTTTTTGCTGAAAACGGGGCGTGAATTTGAGTTTTGGCACTGCACTCCCGGCTCTGAAATCACTCAATTCTACTTTAAATTGATTGAGGTCAATGTTTTGGGATTCGTCGAGACAAGCAATGGCAATGTTTTGAAACAAACTTTGCATATTTTCCATCAATTTGACCAATATTTCGATGGGAAGAGTGTTGTATTGACCGATAGTTCCTGCGATTTGAATAAAAATGCCTTCTTCTAAATTGAGTTTCATAGCTAATTTTGAATATAAAATATGGATTATGTAAAAGAGGCGGCAAAGTTAGACAAATTCGGAAATTAGACATTGTAAATGCTGAAATAGTGTATATTAAAACTTCTGAATAATATTCTGCACATCTTTCCACTCAAAACGCCTTTCTACAGCACCAAATCGCTCTAAATGCGCCCGCGTCTTTGCTGCAAAATTTGCCATTTTCACACGTTCATCGGCGGGCATATTGAGTTCGTCTTCATGCCCTTCGATGGGCGATATAGGTAAAGCAAAATATTGCACACGTCCTTGCTGATAAGGCGTGTAACGAATGACTGGAATATAGTAATAGTCGTTTATGTGAACACGTCCATTTTGTTTTTCTAAGTTGACTTCAAAGACGATACCCCCCTCAGTATTGACGAAAGGTTGAGACGAAATGAAGTTGCCCAATGAATAAGCCGTTAGGAAATCAACACGTTTTTTATTCATCGTAACTTGTTCATTTTTAAT
>JAYSQG010000448.1:0-4891 GCA_043721685.1 Saprospiraceae bacterium
CATTTTTTCAATTTCAAGGACTGTCATATCCGAAATATCAATTATGATGTAGTGATTGGTGGGTAAATATTTCAAGATTTCGGGGGGTAAATAAGGCTCGTAGCTCTCAAAAATCATTTTTTCGCCCATTTTGTTTTGCTATGATAAATGAGGGGTATCTTCTTAACATCTGAGTGAAACCCTGACGATGTTTTTTAGCATTCATGCAACCGAAACCGCGCTTCACCGTTGAAAATATCAAATTTGGCAAGCAATTAGAAAGAACGCTTTGTTTTTCGGTCTGAAAATGTTTTCTTTGCACCGCTTTTTTAAGAAAAAAAGGTTTGTTGGGCTTCAAATCCAATGGACTGTTTTTAAAAAACAATGATTCAAATTATTATACATCTCAATTTCCTTGAATAAAATAAAATAGACTAACCGAAAAATGGCTCTGATTCAGAAAATTCGTGAAAAATCGGCTTTGGTATTGACTTTGATGGTGTTGGCAATTGTTGCCTTCATCGGTATGTTGATAACGCAGGACTCCAACCGCAGTTGGGGACAATTAAGTAATACAAGCACAGTGGCAAAAGTCGCTGGCAAAGAAATGGACATTCGAGACCTCGACCGCACGTCGGAAGCCCTTTATGGCAACAGAGGCAGCGATTTGAGCGTCCGTAATTCCATTTTCAACACTTTTGTTGAAGAGGCTATCGTCAGCAAAGAGGCAAAAGCTATAGGTTTGGGCGTTTGTAAAGACGAGTTGCTTGACCTTGAATTTGGTCAAAATATAAGTCAAGTCATCGCTCAATACGTAGGTGACCCACAAACAGGTCAAGTTGATGGACAACAATTGATGCAAATCAAACAGGCGATTGAGAACAACACGATGCCTCCACAAGGGAAGGCTTCATGGGCTGAAATCGAAAAACAAGTCATCAAAGAGGCTTTGCAAAACAAGTTGACCGACATCATGGCTAAGGGCATTTATACGCCCACTTGGGTAGCGGATGAAGGCTTTAAAGAATTGACAGAACCTGTTGATTTTGAATATGTTAAAGTGCCTTTTGACCGCATTGACGATAAAGAAGTGACTGTTACAGACAGCGATATTCAAACATATTTGAATGAAAACAGCAGTCGTTATATGTCGGATGAAGAAACACGTAACATAGAATATGTGTCTTTTGATGTTGTTCCTACTGTAGCAGATTCAAATTTATTGCGCGATAAAATCGCGGCATTAAAGGAAGGCTTCCGCACGACAATAAAAGACTCTGTTTTTGCAGTCGCCAACAATGGCGTTTACCCTAACCAATACCAAAGCAAAGAAACACTGAGTGGTGCAGCAAAGGATTCAGCATTTACAGGCGCTGTAGGCTCCGTATTTGGACCTTATGTGGATGTTAAAGCTTATTGGTTGGCAAAGGTGATTGACCGTCGTACTGGTCCTGATTCAGTGAAAAATCGCCACTTTTTATTCAGTTTAGAGAAATATGGCTCGTTTGCAGCGGCTCAAAAAACGGCTGATAGTATCAAAACGATTTTGGAAGGCAATATTGCTCAGTGGGATTCATTGAATCCAAGATTCAATGACGACCCTGGTTCAAACCAAAAAGGTGGTGACTATGGCTATACGCCTAATGGTCGTATGGTACCAGAATATAATGACTTGATTTTCTACAAAGCTGTTCAAGGCAAAATATATACCGTCCAAACGCGCTTTGGTATTCATATCATCCAAGTGACAGGTGTGAAACAAGGCAAAGGCGAGACGCGTGTGAAGTTGGCTTATATCCGCCAAGCCATTGTGCCAAGCCAATCTACTGACCGGGCAGCAGCAGCAGCGGCTGATGACCTTTTATTGATGAGCAAAAACTTGGACGAATTGAAGCAAAATGCGACTAAAAAAGCGCTTCAAGTTCAAGTATCTCAAAATTTCAGAGCCAATGATTTGCAGTTAGGCGCATTTGGTCAAGCAACTGGTGTCCGTCCATTGATTCGTTGGGCTTACGAAGTGAAAGCAGGTGAGCGCAGCAAGCAGACTTTTGCCATGCAACAACAAGGCGATCCTTTTGTTAGTCAATATCTTGTTGCCGCATTGAAAACAATTGTGCCAAAAGGATTGCCAACGGTTGCTGCGGTGAAAGAACAATTGTTGCCGCTTGTTAAAAATCGCAAAAAAGGAGAGGCTTTAAAAGCTAAAATAGGTACAGTCAGTGATTTAAATACTTTAGTCGCTCAATATAGCTCGCCATTAGAATTAGCAAGTGGTGTCACTTTCAATGCGACATTTGTCCCTAACATGGGCAGTGAGCCCAAAGTTATAGGTGCTGCATTTACAACAGCTGTCGGTTCTATTTCTCCTGCGATTGTTGGTGAAGGTGGTGTCTATGTCTTGAAAGTCACTAAGAAAGAACCTATCGCAAATTCGCCTGTTGACAAGACAGTTTTGCGTCAGCAATTGATTGCAAATCAAAAAAATATAGTACGAGGTACCTTGATACGGAGTTTAAAAAAGAAATTAGATATCGAAGACAATCGTTCTAAATTCTTCTAAAAAAACGACTCTCATTCCGAAGGAATCCTTTGGGTCAGTATTTCGTTGTTTTTTTTCATGAAAAGCCCTCGTTAAGAAGATTTCTTATCGAGGGCTTTTTCTTTGGTATGATTTTTTGATAAGATATATTTCAAAGAAGGGTTTAATGAAATCAAAATGATTTTTAAAAAATAAGTCATTATTAAATATCATTTTTACACCATTCAAAATTTCATTTCTCTATCTATCCCATTAATTTTGTGGCTCTTTTTTAAAAACTTTTTTTTAACTATTAATATTTCAACAACTTATAAGATGAACATTGCAGTAGTAGGAACCGGTTATGTTGGTTTAGTCACGGGTACTTGTTTTGCGGAAACAGGTAACAACGTTATGTGCGTGGACATTGACGCCAAAAAGGTTGAACGCATGAAAAATGGCGAAGTACCCATTTTTGAACCTGGTTTGGAGCTTCTTTTTGAAAGAAATACAAAACAAGGTCGCCTTCATTTCACAACCGATTTGAAATCGGCTATTGATGCCGCTCAAATTATCTTTTTGGCATTGCCAACACCACCGGGTGAAGATGGTTCTGCCGATTTGTCTTATATCTTAGGCGTTGCCAAAGATTTGTCAAAGATTATAACATCATACAAGGTGATTGTTGACAAAAGTACCGTTCCAGTTGGTACTTCCGAGCGCGTGCATGCGGCGATTACTGAGGGGGGGCTTGACGAAAGTCTTTTTGATGTTGTGTCAAATCCTGAATTTTTGCGCGAAGGTGTTGCTGTTGATGACTTTATGAAGCCCGACCGTGTTGTTATCGGTACGGATTCAGAGAAAGCACAAAGTTTGATGCGTAAATTGTACGAGCCATTTGTCCGTCAAGGCAATCCCATCTATTTTATGGATGAACGCTCTGCAGAAATGACGAAATACGCTGCTAACTCTTACCTCGCTATGCGGATTTCGTACATGAACGAAATTGCTAACCTCTGTGAGCGTGTTGGAGCCAATGTGGACATGGTGCGTATAGGCATGGGTAGCGACAATCGGATTGGCAAACGTTTCCTTTTCCCGGGTGTGGGATATGGTGGTTCGTGTTTTCCGAAGGACGTTCAGGCTTTGGCGAAAACGGCAGACCAATATGACTACGATTTCAAAATTTTGAAATCCGTTATGGAGATAAATTCCATTCAAAAAACGGTTTTGTTTAAAAAAATCAACGCTTATTATGGTGGAAGTGTCGCTGGAAAACATTTTGCCGTCTGGGGATTGGCTTTCAAACCCAATACTGACGACATCCGAGAAGCGCCCGCTTTGTTTTTGATTGATGAATTGCTTGAAGCTGGTGCAACGGTGACAACTTTCGACCCAGAAGCTATGCCCAATGTGAAACGTATTTACGGCGAAAAAATCGGCTATGCTGACGACGAATACGAAGCACTCGAAGGTGCAGATGCACTTGTGATTGTGACAGAATGGAATGAATTTCGTACACCAGACTTCGACAAATTGAATAATTTGACTTCAAAAGCTATTTTTGATGGTCGCAATCTCTATGATGTTGCTGTTATGAAAGGACGTGGTTTCTACTATTCAAGTATTGGACGCGAGCCTGTTGAAGCGTAATTTTCTATATTTTTAAGATAAAATACTGAGGGCGGTATTTCGATTTTGTCGAGATGCCCCCCTCAGTATTTTATGACGTATATAGAGGAACTTTAGTGCTGCACGACGACTTTACTAAACGTCTTTTTGTTATTGTTTTTATCCAAAAGCGTGACCATATATATACCATTCAGCCAAGTACGTACATCTACGGTTGCGACCCCCTCAGTATTTTTACTGAAAATACGTTTTCCAAGTGCATCAAATACTTGAACGTCGTAGTTGCCTTGTGGCAAAGTTATTTCAAACTGTTCGTTAGCAGGGTTTGGCGATAATACAAGTGCGTTTTCTGGTTTTGCAATACCCACAATGGCTTCTGATAACCAACCATTGCTTGATACGGAACGGGTTTGTACACCCATGTTCAAAGTCAAGGCACGAGCCATGTCAACGAAATGCTTAACTGTTGTACTTGCTGTATCCCTAACATTACGCGGTATTTCAGCAATGGGACGAAAAGTATTCAAAGCATTTTTGAATTTATCTTTCTTTAATATCCGCAGTGCGGCATCATATTGTTTTTTGACATTGTACAAAACGCCGTTGATATTCACGATGACTTTTTTGTCTAAAGGGTCGTCTTGTCCACCGCGAAGGTTGATACCACCGCAGATGTCTTGAACAGCAGGGTCAAACTCACTTGTACGTAGATCGGGATTAATATGAATATTTCCTATCCAAGGTTGAGCGGGTTGAGGAAAA
>JAYSQG010000449.1:0-12833 GCA_043721685.1 Saprospiraceae bacterium
CTTTTTATCGAAATTACTGAGGGGGGGCTTTAAATAATTCTGATTCTTCAAAACAGCTATCAATTCATTTAAGTTATCCATTTCAGGCAAATTAAGCCATTTAGCCGCTTGTTTTATGAGTTTTTTCGGTGTTTCTCCAGCTCTCTGCCATTCAGCTAATGCACTTGCGCCTTTTGATTTTGATAGTTTCTCGCCTTGTTCATTTGTCAATAAACTATGGTGTATAAACAGCGACTCCGTAAATTCAGTTCGCTCCAATTGTTCCGCAACGAATATTTGCGCTGCCGTTGAAGTCCATAAATCAGACCCACGAACAATAAAATTAACGCCAAAATGCGTGTCATCCACAACCGAAGCGACTTGATAAGCTGGTAAACCGTTTTTTTGTCGAACTACAAAATCACCTACTGTATTGCTTATTGTTGATTGAATATTGACTATTGATTTCTCTTTGAGGTCATAATTTTTGAAAGAAACTGTTGCCGATTCAGGTACATGAATACGCCATGCCATTTCTTTTTCATCAAAATCTAAATTTTTATAACGGCAAGTTTGCGGATATAAACCATTGACAGACGCTTCTTTGATTTGTTTTCTTGAACATTGACACGTATATATACACCCCTCAGTATGTCGCAACTTTTCAAGGGCATTTTGATACAAATCTAACCGATGAAGTTGCGACCAATTTTGTTGAAAATCCTCTACCGAACTCGGTCCTTCATCCCATTCAATACCCAACCAATCAAGCGTTCTAAAAATATCATCGAGGTAATCCAAACGCATTCGTTCCGCATCGAGGTCATCAATGCGGAGCAATATTTGCCCTTCATACGCTCGTGCGAGAGCATAGGTGAGGATAAATGATGCACCATTGCCTTCATGCAATAAACCACTGGGCGTAGGGGCGATGCGGGTTTTGAGTTTCGGTTTCATGCGACGAAGTTAGGTTGTTACAGTCTAATTTTACAGTTTTTACTGAGGGGTCAATAATATTGTTTTGGTTTGTTGGCTTTTCTATTTATGGACTGAAAGCCACCCTGAAAATGATTTAATTTGATAACATCTCTACTTTTTGTCTTTTGCTTTTTGCAACTTGCCTTTTATACCTATATTTCGACGAAATTTAACAACTTGAAAATATTAAAAATGAAAAACATTATCATAGCACTCTTTTTACTTATGACAACAATGGCTTTTGCACAACCAAAAACAATCGGGCAAGTCGTCCGTCTCGACCCAAGTTTAGACGATTTGATTGATAAAGATGCCCAAATTGAAGTCCTTGCGGACGGTTTCCAATGGTCTGAAGGACCCGTTTGGATAAAAAACGGCGGCTACCTCATTTTTTCAGATGTGAAAGCCAATACCATTTTCAAATGGAAAGAAGGCGAAGGCATTACACCTTTTTTGAAACCTTCGGGCTACACAGGACGTGCTACATACAGCAAAGAACCTGGCAGCAACGGCTTGACAATCAGCCTCGATGGTCAAATCATCGCTTGCGAACATGGCGACCGACGTGTTTCCATCATGCCTACTGAGGGGGGGGGCAAAAAGACTTTGGCGGACAATCATCAAGGTAAACGGTTCAACAGCCCGAATGATGTGGTTCAAAAATCAAATGGCGACATCTATTTTACCGACCCGCCTTATGGTTTGCCAAAACAAGAGAAAGACCCAACAAGAGAAACAAGTATTTTTGGCGTTTACCGTACCGCTAAAAGTGGTGCTACTACCTTGTTAATCAATGACTTAACACGTCCAAATGGCTTGGCATTTTCGCCCGATGAAAGCATTTTGTATGTGGCTCAATCAGACCCAGACCGAGCGTATATTATGGCATACCCTGTTTTAAAAAACGGTATTTTGGGCAAAGGAAAAATCTTTTTCGATGCAACACCCATGTCCAAACAAGGCATGAAAGGCTTACCCGATGGCTTGAAAATTGACGATAAAGGCAATTTATTCACCACAGGACCAAGCGGCGTTTTGATTATTTCGCCCAAAGGAAAACTTTTAGGACGCATTGAAACAGGACAACCGACTGCCAATTGTGGTTGGGGAGACGACGGCTCGACGCTTTACATCACAGCGAATATGTATCTTTGCCGCATTAAAACAAAGACAAAACCCGCTGTTTTTAGATAATTTTCTAATGGATAATGGATAGTTGATAATGGATAATCATTATCCATTATCCATTATCCATTATCCACATCAACTATCCATTTTTTTTATGCTTTCTACTACAAATGACACCTATTTTATGCAGCAAGCCTTCATTGAAGCCCGCAAGGCTTTTGATGCAGGAGAAGTACCCGTTGGCGCCGTTATCGTCTGCGAAGGGCGTATCATCGCTCGCGGCTTTAATCAAACGGAACGGCTCAATGACGTAACTGCACACGCTGAAATTATTGCTATGACTGCCGCAACGGACTATCTCGGCAGTAAATATTTAGATGAATGTACCTTATATGTGACCCTTGAACCTTGTCCAATGTGTGCGGGTGCTTTGGCTTGGGCGCAATTGAGCAGCCTTGTTTACGCCGCAAGTGATGATAAACGCGGCTTTATGCGGTTTGGAAAAGAGTTATTACATCCAAAAACAAAGGTGGCAATGGGCATGATGCAAGACGAATGTAGTCATTTGATAAAGCAGTTTTTCAAGGATAAAAGGTAAATATGAATGATGAAATATGAATGATGAAAAATGCGACCGACTCGATTTACTGAGGGGTCGCATTTTTCATAACTCATATTTCATACTTAACGAAGTTATTGATTCAAACGAATTTCGTCGTGATTTTCATCAAAAAACTTGTAAGTCGTCAACGGATATTCAGGTTCGGCTTTTATACCAATCCATTTATTGTATTTGAAATACCAATTTATTTGACGTTTAGGCCAAAAACCTTTCGTCAAATACGCCTCAACAAATGGGTGTGCATGAACAGTAATACGCCCTTTTGGACGTGCTTGCAAGACGGCATCGAGGTCAAATTCAAGTGTATCGGTCAATAAAACAGTTGGTTGGACTTTTCCAGTACCGTTGCACGTTGAGCAAATCTCCGACGTATTAATTTTCAGTTCAGGGCGTACACGCTGGCGTGTTACCTGCATCAAACCGAATTTACTGAGGGGGAGAATTGTATGCTGTGCACGGTCTTTTACCATGAAATCCTTCATGGCTTTTTGTAAAGTCTTTTTATGCTCAGGCTCTTTCATATCAATGAAATCAATGATAATGATACCGCCTAAGTCACGCAACCGCATTTGACGTGCGATTTCCTCAGCTGCCTCCATATTGACAGCTAAAATCGCATCGTCAGTAGCACCCGAACCGACTTTATGACCACTGTTCACGTCAACCACGTGCATCGCTTCGGTGTGTTCAATAACAAGATACGCCCCACTTGCCATCGTTGCCGTTTTGCCAAAAGAGGCTTTTACTTGACGATTGACAGGGAAATGGTCAAAAATATGCTTACCGCTCGGTTTATGGAACTGAACAATTTTTACTTGGTCAGGCGCAAAACCTGCGAGATAGTTTTTGATACTTTCAGAAGTATCTTTGTCGTCAACGATAACACGAGAAAACTGATTATTGAGCATATCACGTAAGATGCTCGATGTCTTATCCAACTCACTCAACAATTTTGCTGGCGGCTTGGCTTGTTTGAGTTGGAAGTAAATTTTCTCCCATTTAGCGGTCATTTGCATCATTTCTTCGTGCAACTCCGCTGTTTTCTTACCTTCGGCAGCCGTTCGGACTATTACGCCAAAGTTTTTGGGTTTAATGCTTTCGGCAATCGTATGAAGCCTTTTTCGCTCGTCTGCGCTGGAAATCTTTTTCGACACTGCAATAATGTCTGTAAACGGTGTCAACACTAAAAAGCGTCCGGGAATTGTAATTTCACAACTCAACCTTGGACCTTTTGTGCCAATCGGTTCTTTCAAGATTTGCACCAAAATGTGTTGTCTTTTGGGCAAAACTTGGTCAACTTTTCCGTTTTTGTTGATGTCTGGCTCTATTTTGAAATGGTCGAGACTCGCCGTATTGATACCACCACTGATAACACTATCCGTGAATTTCAAGACGTTTTTGAGTTTCGGACCCATGTCCGTATAGTGCAAAAACGCGTCTTTTTTATGACCAATGTCAACAAAAGCAGCGTTCAGACCTGGCATCAACTTGCGGATTTTGCCGATAAATATATCACCGACGGCAAAATCGTTGCTTGTTACTTCGTGATGCAGTTCGACTAATTTTCCATCTTCGAGAAGAGCGATTTCAACCTCTGATTGCGTCGAATGGATAACAAGTTCTTTTTCCATTGTCAACGCTTTTAGATTGACAGCAAGGCAGGTTTAGTAAAAATCGTTGTGGATAGGTGTGTTGTATTGTGCTTAGTTCATGTCATTGCGTTCTGAAAGCCGTTTGGAAAAGTTCATGAAAAGGAATCCAAAACGGGAGTGGAGGAAAGGTTGGGCAGATAAATTTGACAAAAACGACGAAAATTCAGGGTAAAATACGAGATAGGTCAATGGTCAAATTCCGTTTGCTTTTTATTCTTTCAGGCGTGTTTCCCAATATCTTTATTTGGTACAGGTCTTTTCAAATCGAAAAAAAAATTGAAAAAAGAAAACACGCTTACTTAAATATACCCCCTCAGTAAAAAAATGAAAAATTAAAAATGAAACAGTAAAAATTAGGACTTCTGTCCATTTCTCATTTTAGAATTTTCATTTAAAAGTGGCTTTTCAAAATATATATTTTGAAATAAAAACGATTATAATAAAACGCAGAAAGGAACGCCGAAAATCTAATTGATTTCCGACATTCCTTCGCTATTTCTTACTAAGCCACAATGTCAACGCTGACTTTTTTAGCAAAAACAACCCTATTTAAGCGAAACGATTTTATTACAAAAACGAATGTTTGCTATCAGGGTTTAGAAATCAGTTTTTACTTCTTCTTCTTGTGGCGGTTTTTCCGAAGTCTTTTTTTACGTTTGTGCGTCGCTATTTTATGACGCTTTCTTTTTTTACCGCAAGGCATTGGCTTACTATTTTTAAAAGTTTATAAAATAAAGTCAGAGAATTTGGCATTAAAAACGAGTGAAAAAACTCTTTTTTTATACTTTTTACCTCAAAACCCAATATTGTTTCTAAAACGGCTGCAAAAGTAATAAAGAAAATGGTAAATTGGAAAGCGATTCGTGTTTTTGTTTAGATATTCACATTTTAATCTTTTTTCATTCACTCTTTTTCATCATTCACCCTATTCGTATGGATTTTTTATCTCCTAAAATCGAACAATATGCCGAAGCGCATACCTCGCCCGAAAGTACCGTGTTGCAAAAGCTAGTACGAGAAACACATTTAAAAACCCTTGCTCCACGTATGCTATCGGGTCATCTTCAAGGTCGTTTTTTAAGTATGATTGCTAAACTCATACAGCCGCGTCGCGTGCTAGAAATTGGCACTTTCACAGGCTATTCAGCGTTGTGTTTGACTGAGGGGGTCGCCGATGGTGGGCTTTTATATGCGTTAGAAGGTAATGATGAATTAAGGCATATCATCGAAAAATACATTGAAAAAGCCGGTTTTAAAGAAAAAATCAAGCTTTTGATAGGTGATGCCTTAGAAATTATTCCTACTTTGGACGAAGTTTTTGACATCGTTTTTATTGACGCAGGCAAAAGAGATTATCCAACCTATTGGGATTTAGTGATTGACAAAACCCGTTCTGGCGGTTTGATTATCGCTGATAATGTTTTGTGGAGTGGGAAAGTGGTCGCAGAGAAAAAAGATATAGATACCCAAATCCTCGACGGTTTCAATAAAAAAGTATTAGCCGATGCCCGCGTCGAATGTTTGCTCTTGCCGCTACGTGATGGTTTGATGATGGCTTTAAAAAAATAGTCATTGGTCATTTTGTCATTCGTTTAGGCTTTTAATGACTTAATGACTTAATGACAATTGACGATTATGACAAATAAAAAAAATCACTATTGGGAAGACGTTTTTGCGCTTGTTCGGCTCATTCCGAAAGGACGTGTTTCGACTTATGGTTCAATAGCGGTTTATCTGCGGTTGGGTTCGCCCCGCATGGTCGGTTGGGCGTTGAACAATTGCGGACATGACCCAAATGACATTCCTGCGCATCGAGTCGTCAATCGTTTAGGCGAATTGTCAGGACGAGCACATTTCAAACCACCGAGCCGTATGGCTGAATTGTTGCGAACAGAAGGCGTTGAGGTTGTAGATGATAAGATTCAAAATTTTGATCAATATTTGTGGCATCCGCTTGAAGAACTCAAAGAAGATGCTGATTTGGATTAATTCGTATAATAAAAATAAAAAAATTATGAAAATGTATCCCCTCAGTATATTAATCGTTTTAGGCATCATTTTATGCCAAAGTTGCGCATTCAAAGCAGGTGTGGTCACTAAAAATGATTTGAAAAAAATGACACCAGCCGAAGCCCTTACTCGCCTTGAAGAGGGTAATAAACGCTTCAATGACAACCAAATGAAGCGTTTCAATATTCGTGAGCAACGTTATTATTTGGGCAAAAATGGGCAATATCCGCCTGCTGTCATCCTTTCAGGGACGGATTCACGCACGCCGCCAGAACTGTTGTTCAATCAAAGTCTCGGCGATGTGTTCTGCCTTCGTTCACCAGCGAGTGTCGTGACGGCTGAAATGGTGGCGGGTATGGAAAACGCGTGTGTTCGGATTGGCTCAAAAGTCATTGTTGTGCTTGTGCAAACGCATGATTTATTCATAGAATTGGCTGTTGACAATGATTTGACAGGCAATCAAACGGCTATCAATTATCAACTCAAACCCGCTATTGATAATGTTAAACGTGATGCGAATTGGCACCGTTGGAAACGAGAGGACTTGCTCAACCTCGTTTTGCGTGAGCATTTGATGTTGTCGCTGCGCAAAATCCCTTCAATCAGCCCTATACTGAGGGGTATGCAAGAGCGCGGCGAGGTCTTTATTGTAGGCGCAATTTATGATATTGAGACAGGGAAGGTGGCTTTTTTGAAAAGCGAACAATAAAGATTTTGTGTAATTAAAAACGGTTAACTGTTTAAAAATCAAATAGTTAACCGTTTTTAATTTGTATCCGTTATAGAATTAATTCTTCATTATTTTTTTGCGAAACAATAGACAACATTGACAGCAATAGCATTCGAGTAATCCCCGTGCAATCCCCAAGTGTTACTGGATACAGCATCAGAGTTGGTTTGCTTAACACCTGAATATTGGTAGGAAAGGCTCACATAAGGAACCGTTTCAAGGTTAATATAAAAAGAAGATGATATATCAAATTGAACACCTAAAAGGTAACCTAAACCAACATTCGCACCATACATTGTTTGTTTAAGAGATGTATTTGACCTCTCGGAGGAGGAAAAATTAAAGCCTAAACCGCCTTGATACTGTAAACCACGAATAAACTTTAATCTTTTGCCAATTTCCCGCCTTTTCTCTTTGCCGATACTCAAAGAGGTGTTTAATCCATAGCGGCTCATGGTTTCATTGTGTTGGAGATCAATATTGGCGAAGCTAAAATTATAGCGTTTGTAAAGATTTTCGCCTATTTGTTTTTTGTAAATAAAACTTGGATTTAGATTTGTAAGAGAAAGGTTAGAAACATGTAAACCGATTTCACGTATTTCATTTTGAGCGTTTGAGAGAAATGGGAGCATAGAAAATACTATAAAAAGGACTCGAAAGTAAAGGTATTTTGACATGGTAAACTTGTTTTGAATGTGAATGAAAATTTATTTTTTAGGATAACGAAGTTAGTAAGGCTTATGTATTAAAATTAACAATATTTTAACGTATTCTCATAGGGTTGGTGTATCCTAAATAAATAGTAAAAGGTAAATAAAAACAGCTAACCCAATGACAATCATCAAGTTAGCTGTTGTTTCTTATAAAAAAATCAGCAAAAATCTGTCCAGTCAGACAAATCAGTGGTCTAAACAAATCAATTCATCAAACCCACAAATTCATCAAACAAATACTCCGCATCATGTGGACCAGGAGACGCTTCTGGGTGATACTGAACCGAAAAAATAGGCTTTCCTTTTACCTTAATGCCTTCAATCGTATCATCATTCAAATTAACATGTGTAATGTCAATAGTATCAGATTTTGAACGAATGACTGCGGGGTCAACACCGAAACCATGATTCTGGCTTGTGACTTCGCAACGACCTGTAACGAGATTGAGAACAGGGTGATTGATGCCGCGATGCCCGTTGTGCATTTTATAAGTAGGCACATCGAGTGCACGAGCGAGCAATTGATGACCCAAACAGATCCCAAAAGTCGGTTTGCCTGTTTTCAAAATTTCTTTTACTGTTTCGACAGCATAATCCATAGCACCCGGGTCGCCAGGACCATTTGAAAGGAAATAGCCGTCAGGATTCCATGCCGCAATGTCTGCAAAAGGCGTTTTGGCTGGAAACACTTTAATGTAGCAAGCACGCTTTGCAAAATTGCTTAAAATCGCTTTTTTGATACCAAAATCAAGGGCAGCGATGCGGAATTTAGCGGCTTTTTCGTCACCAATGAAATAAGGTTCAGAAGTCGTTACGAAAGACGATAGCTCCAATCCGTCCATGCTTGGCACAGCGTCAAGGCGTGTTTTCAGTTCTTCTAAATCCGTAATTTCGCTTGAAATAATGGCATTCATTGCGCCTTTGTCGCGGATATGGCGAACAATTTGTCTCGTGTCCACATCTGAAATACCGACCATGCCTTCATTGTCGAAGTAGGTTTGAATATCAGTATCGGCTTGTGAACGAGAGTATTTGACATTAAACGTCTTGCAAATCAAACCTGCGATTTTCATATCATCAGATTCAATATCCGTTTTTTTAGTCCCATAATTGCCGATGTGAACGTTGGTGGTGATGAGAATTTGACCGTAATAAGAAGGGTCAGTAAAGATTTCTTGGTAGCCTGTCATGCCTGTATTGAAGCAGATTTCGCCTGTGGTGGTACCGATTTTTCCTGCAGCTTTGCCGTGCCAAACAGTACCATCTGCAAGCATCAAAACGGCTGCGGTACGAGAAGGAGATTCAATCATTATTGTCTAATTAACTGGTGATGTCTAATTAGGGCTCAAAGTTAGCAGATGTGGGGCGATTTTTTTAATTTTTAATTTTAATTTTTAAAAAAATCGCCCCCCCTCAGTATAACACATAAAATTTTCTACTTTTGTCATAATCAATTATTATCAATTAAAAGATAAACTTAATAACGGCAACCAACGCTTATGAAATCATTCAGTCTTTTTACCGATTTCGACATCAGCCTCTTCAAATCGGGCAAATTTTTCCGCGCTTATGAGAAACTTGGCTCGCATATCGTCAAAGATGACGAAGGTACTGAGGGGGTCGTTTTTGCAGTTTGGGCACCTAATGCTAAGCAGGTCAGCGTCGTCGGCAATTTCAATTATTGGAGCAAAACGTCTAATATTGCTAATCCACGTTGGGATGGTTCGGGCATTTGGGAGGTTTTTATTCCGGGAGCTAAAAAAGGTGACACATATAAGTATTGTATCTGGGCATCAGATGGACGTTTGTTAGAAAAAACAGACCCTTATGCTTTTATGTGGGAAACGCCGCCGCATACCGCTAGCATCGTTTGGGACTTAGATTTCGAGTGGGATGATGCCGAATGGCGTGCCAAGCAATTGGAAAAAGTCGGTAAACCGCAGCCAATGACGGTCTATGAAATCCATGCAGGTTCATGGAAACGTAAGGGTTTTGAAGGCAATCGCTCATTGACATATCGTGAAATGGCAGAAGACCTCGTGCCGTATATTGCGGAAATGGGCTTTACACATATCGAGTTTATGCCCATTATGGAGCATCCGTATGAGCCTTCTTGGGGTTATCAAACGTTGGGTTATTTCGCACCGTCGAGCCGTTTTGGTACGCCACAAGACTTTATGTACTTGGTTGAGTGTTTCCACAAAGCAGGTATTGGAGTCATTTTAGACTGGGTGCCGAGCCATTTTCCAATGGATGCACACGGCATTTATGACTTCGATGGTACGCACCTATATGAACACGCAGACCCACGTTTAGGCTATCATCCCGATTGGAAATCAGCGATTTATAATTATAATAGAAATGAAGTACGTTGCTTTTTGATTTCAAGTGCTTTGTTTTGGATGGAAAAATTCCATGCTGATGGTTTACGTGTTGACGCAGTGGCTTCGATGCTTTATCTTGATTACAGCCGTAATGAAGGTGAATGGATTCCAAACCATTTTGGCGGTCGTGAGAACTTGGAAGCGATTGATTTTTTGAAAGAATTCAACGAAACTGTTTTTGCCAATTATCCCGCAGCCGTTACTATTGCGGAGGAGTCAACAGCTTTCTCAGGTGTTAGTCGCCCGACATTTATGGGTGGTTTAGGTTTTAGCCAGAAATGGATGATGGGTTGGATGCACGATACCTTGAATTTCTTCAAACGGGAACCAATTTATCGCAAATGGCATCAAAACGAAATCACTTTTAGCATCGTCTATGGTTTTACGGAGAACTTTATGCTACCCCTCAGTCACGACGAGGTGGTTTATGGCAAAGGCTCACTTTTGACACGTATGCCTGGCGATGAGTGGCAGAAATTTGCCAATTTGCGTTTGATGTACGGTTATATGTTCACGCATCCAGGAACACGGTTGTTGTTCATGGGTTGTGAATTTGGACAAGGCGGTGAATGGGCTTTTGAAGGTCAATTGGACTGGTGGGTACTTGATTCACCATTGCACAAAGGCGTTCAAACATTGGTAAAAGACTTAAATGCCTTGAATAAAAACGAACCCGCTATTTATGAACGAGGTTTTGAATGGGACGGCTTTGCGTGGGTTTCTTACGATGATACCAATAATTCGGTCATTTCTTATCTCCGAAAAGGGAATGATGATGCTTACGATTTACTCGTTGTGTGCAATATGACGCCAGGTGTACTGAACGGCTACGAACTCGGGGTATCGAAAGCAGGGAAATGGCAGGAAATATTGAATACCGATGCAAGGGTTTATGGTGGAACGAACGTCTTAAACGAAGGCGATTTGCAGACTATAACAGAGGAAAAACATGGGCAGGAACAATATCTGAGTGTCACCCTTGCGCCTTTGGCGACGCAGGTTTTCAAATGCGTAAAAGCGGAAGCTGCAAAGCCTAAAAAAGTGACTAAGAAAAAATAGTTAATGATGAAGTATGAATGATAAATGATGAATATCGCAATATTCATCATTTATCATTCATACTTCATCATTTTTATAAATCCCAAAAAGAGCGTGGGTGTTTATTGAAATGTTTTTTCATTTTCTCACGCCAAACGAGAAAGTTGAATACAGTGTTTTGTACTAAATCAAAAAGCCAAAATTTGATTGCTGTTCTCATAACTGTTTGATATTTAATTGTTTAAATAATATTTAAGCGTCTAAAATCTCTTCATCGTTGAAGCCAACTTCTTCTTGTTGTTGTTTCAAATCCTTATAATCGGCTCTCGTCATTTTGTAATACCATACGCCCAATGTGGGAGGAACAAGGCATAAAACAATATTGAAACCGTCTATCCAGGCTGAATTTACACTATGCCCAAAGGTGTAGGAAGCAAACCAAAGTAGAAAGAAAACAGCGACAATGATGAGGTATTGCACCCTTTTTTTATCTCGATAAACGATGGTTAATGTCAAACCACTTATAACTTGTACTGCACCAAATGGTATTAAGCCCAAAACACCGAAATAAATGCCATAAACAGTGACACAACAAGCCAAAATAGCGACACCTAAAATAGTTTGAATCCAATAATCGAATTGCAACAAGCGATATTTCGTATCCATGATTCAGATGTTTAACTGTGAATTGATGATACAAATTTATACTTGTTTTCTGAATTTTCAAAATTAATTGAAAGTATTTTCAATAATTTTTGAAAATTAGATTTGACTTAATTAAGACATCAATTATGAGATGTGTTTTGAACACAGATTGGAACGATTTCCTTGATGGGCACTGATTTCTCTATCATTTTCAGAGAAAGGAAGGCGTGAATTTATGGTGGGAAACAAATTTAGGTATGCTGACAAAATAAAGCACTAAATTTTAATCTATAAAATTATTGAAAATCAACATCTTACAAATTCATCATTCATCATTTCCAAATAAAAAAGTTTGGATACTGAGGGGGGCATTTTTTCAAATAACGACCCCTCAGTATCACTGACCTTAAACAATAATTTTCAACATTAAGTAACATTTATGATAAAAGAGTTACTGTCTTCCTACACCTTAATCAATGGCAATCGGTTTACTCGCGTCAATTTTTAACCACAATTAACCGCCAACGATAACGAGACAACCGATGATGCGTACAGGAATTTCATAACTGCCCGTACTGTGCAAAATATAGCCAAACGCAGAAGCCATGATTGCAGAGCCTAATTGCCCTGCCATCATACCTGTTGGTATTTCAAATAAACCATAAGCTAAGGAAAAAGCGGCGAGAATCAAGCCCCATTGTTTGTCATTTAAGCCCAATTCGCCTGTTATGGAGCTACCAATGGCAGAAATTGAGTTTCTATCTAAGTACGTGATGATGGCAAATATGACAAATATGCCCACGACGAGAAAACGTTTTTTCATCTTGTGAAAGTTGATTTTAATGGAAAATGGATAGTATTATCCACTATCCACTATCCACTATCCACTATCCACTATCCACTATCCACTATCCACTATCCACTATCCACTATCCACTATCCACTATCCACTAT